>JAFADH010000146.1 GCA_023424995.1 Bacillota bacterium
CTCCTATGGTATCGCAGGCGGTTTCATCTTCTATGTAATCGTTAAGCTGGTAAGAGGCAAGGTTAAGGAAATCAGCCCCGTTGTATGGGTCGCATCCATCCTGTTTATTGCGAACTTTGTAATACTGGCAATTATATAATTATATAAGTCGCCGGAAGTTCTTTTTAACTTCTGAATAATAAGCACTGTTTCTGCGGTGTGAAGCTTAATATGGCGGCCCCGGAATGACACTGCATGGCAGCCTACACGATAAAAAAGCTTTAATTAGGATAAAGATGTGCCTTGGACATGGATTTTACAGACCAGCCAAGGCGCATTTTTTGTGTACTGCTTTTTCGGCAAGCGATCTTGCGGCAGCTCCATATGAAATTATAAGCTTAGCGGCAGAACAAACCAGGGGCTGTCGCAAAAATAGCCTTACTGTAAAGAAATGTACAAAAATGAGCTATGAATGGTATTATAATCCCCTTTCAAAGCTCATTTTATGAAATGCTATTTTTGTATGAATTACTATCAAATCTTTATTTTGCGACGGGCCCTGGTTTTATCATCTAACGGAGTTTGGACTATTCGTTGCTTACGGAAGCGGTGTCCTTATCACCGATAGAAAGGATAAGATTTAATGCGATACCGACTACAGCTGCGGTAGCCAGTGCAGGGAACTGGGTTCCGAATGCGGGGATCATGCCGCCTTCAAAGCCGTAGCTGCCGCCCAGACCTACAACGAGGATGGTTGCGATAACAGCCAGGTTCTTTGAACTGAACATATCCACCTTACGGTCCAGCATAATGGTGATACCCTGTGCTCCGATTACCCCGAATAAGTAGATGGAAAGACCGCCGATTACTGCAGTGGGGATGGAGTATACAACATTAATAAGCGGTGTGAAGCAGGCGATGATCATGGTGATGATTGCCGCTACGATCAATACGATGGTGGAGAATACCTTGGAGATTGCCATGGTACTGATATTCTCACCGTAATTGGTGCCGGCAGGACCGCCGATGAAACCGGAGATAATATCGCCGATACCGTCGCCGATTAAGTTTAAGCCAAGCTTGTCCGCAATGTTGTATTTCTTGCTGGAACCCTTCTTCTTAGCCAGGTCATTTACATAGATGTCCAGCTGATATACATGCGCTGTGGATTCCGGAATGGTAGCGATGGCAATCGGCATGATTGCAGCGATCGCAGCCCAGGAAGGCTTCGGAAGAGTAAACTCCGGAAGGTTGAAGAACTTATCGGTCAATCCGGCGTTATTAAAGCTTACAAAGGGAACTCCGGTAGCCGCACCGATGATCAAAGCAGCCACATAACCTGTCAAAAGGCCAAAAAGAATAGGCAACTGACTTAGTTTGCCCTTCAGGTATACAGAATATGCGATTGTAGAAATCAGTGTGATCAGTGCGATAGTCCATGCCATGTTGGTTGCTAATGCTTCCTTGGCTTCCTCTACGGAAGGAATAACTGCTGAATTACCCATTGCGTTGGCCGCAAGTGATAATCCGATGATCATTGCGATACTGCCTGTAACAGTAGGGGGAAGAACTTTATCAATGGCCTTTCTTCCGGAGAATTTAATGATGAATCCGGCTGCGATTGATACGAGACCCGACATTACGATACCAAACTGTGCTGTAGAGATCATTGTGTTAAGACCGTTAGCTGCAATTGCTTCCTGCGTCATAATGGAACTGATCGCTGCGATGTAGGAGAAGCTGGAACCGTAATACAGAGGAATCTTTCTGCCTGTAACAAGAATGAAGCAAAGAGTCGCCAAGCCGCTGGCAAAGATGGTTGTTGATACGTGGAAGCCTGTAATCAAAGCAACAAGTACGGTTGCTGGGAACATTACAACGATCTGCTGTAATGCAAAGAAGAACAGTTCCACGGGTGAGGGAGTTTCATCCGGCAAATAGCCGATGGGTAAATTCTTTGAAGCCATAGGAATACCTCCTTGTATTTTTATCTATTTTGACATATTTTTTACTTTTTGTAAAGTGGGAATCGTGTGAATTTTTCAAAAAACTTACACATTTTTATAAACTGCAGAATAATCCCTGAAAAACAAACTATTCTTAAGACTTAGCGCTTTACGGCCGGCAGTAATTAAGCTGAAAGGTTCATGATTTATAAAGTGTATTCTGAAGATAAATATGTTATAATATAAGTGTAAATAAACTATAACAGGAGGGACATTTATGGAGCGGATAACTGATTTGAAAAATAAAAGTAAAGGCTTTACACAAGCTATTCTAAGATTTCCGTTACTGATAGTATTTCTTATCGCTGCTGTAATTATAAATGTAATCTCAATAAATAATAATTACGGGGAAGTATATAGCCGGATATTTGTCTCGTGTATTCTTGGGGCGGGCATCTATGCGGTATTGCAGATGGTATATGAGAAATTCGGCAGGCTTGTAATTCTAAGATATGTATTCATGCTTTTATCCATAGTTTTATCATTTATTTATTATATGATTGTCAGAAAGACCGGCTGGGAGGTACCGGTTACTGTCAGTACTGCCGTGATCTTTTTTATCCTTTTAATCTCTTTCCTTTGGATACCCGTGATTAAAAGTGAATATGACTTTAATGACAGCTTCATGGCAGCCTTTAAAGCAGCTTTTGCCGCCGCATTTTTTAATGGAATTCTTTTTCTTGGGGTTGCCCTGGTCATTCTGGTTACCGATCTTCTTATTGTAACCGTGGATTACAAGGCTTATCTGCATGCATCCAGCATCATATTCGTGCTGTTTGCTCCCATTCATCTGCTTTCGTTAATTCCGCGGTATCCCGGAGTGCCGGAGCAGACGCAGCCGGGGGAGAATTCTCCGGAGCCTGAAGAGAAAGCACCTTATTCGGAAGAAGCCTTAATAAGACTGATATCACCGGTCAGATTCCTGGAGGCTCTGATTTCTTACGTTATCATTCCCATAACGGCAATCTATACGATTATACTGCTGTTATATGTTCTGATGAATATCACAGGTGAATTCTGGACGGATAATGTTATGGAGCCCCTGCTGGTTTCCTATTCCGTCGCCGTGATTATTGTGTATCTGTTAGCAAGCAAGATACAGAATTCATTCACCAGGTATTTTCGGATGCTGTTTCCTAAGATTATGATACCCATTGTACTGTTCCAGACAGTGGCGTCCATATTGCGGATTCAAAATGCAGGGATCGGATACGGCCGCTATTATGTTATCATGTTCGGGATATTTGCCACTGTCTCAGGAATATTGTTCTGCTTTCTGCCCGTACGAAAGAACGGGATCATCGCACCTGTATTGATTGCATTATCCTTCATATCCATATTGCCCGCAGTAGGAGCATTCCACATAAGCAGGGCAAACCAGACCGCTCGGCTGGAACAGGTGCTTGAGAAGAACAATATGCTGGAGGACGGCCGCATTATACCGAATGCCGATGCTTCCGATGAAGATAAGGAGATAATCGTTACGGCGGTGGAT
>JAFADH010000185.1 GCA_023424995.1 Bacillota bacterium
TCATGAAAAAGAAAAAGCAAAAAGTGTACAGGAACAGGAATAAGGAGACAATTCGGTGCTATGCAGGAATTGAACGATTGTTAGTTGCCTGTCGGCAGCTTGGTAAGAGAAATACCTGCCTCCAGGACAGGGAGAATTACGTACTGGAAAATTGCAGGCTGATGGATACCGATGAGTTTACGCGATGTATGGAGATTGTGAAGAAGGCAAGATTTTCAAAGAATAAGGTTACGAAGGAGGAGTTGAAGGAGGTCAAGGATTTTTACCGGAAATTATGGGACAGAACCTATCCCGAATTGAATGCGGGACAAAAGCTGAACTTAAAGATAAGCAATCTGTTTCAGGCATCATAATTTCCGTACCGGTCATTATGATCGGTTATTATTAATATATGCTTATATGTTAAAAGTTCATTAAAGAATGACAAATATTGTTACAATACAGATATTATATGATATACTTAAGTTACTGATTGCGAAAGGGGTCCTTAGGGAATTCATGAAATGGAAGAATAAGATCAACAAAAAATATGTGCAGATCTCTCTGCATGTCATCGTAACGGCAGTAATCATATATACAATCATTTTAGTTTTACAAAATCTTCCCGGAGTGGCGTTGGCACTGGCCTATTGTTTTAACTGGGTGGTGAGGGTGATTAAGCCGGTGATTATAGGCTTTGCCTTTGCTTATATCATGGATCCGCTGGTGAACTTTTTTGAACGCTGTTTCATCCGTTTGAAAAAGATGCGGATATTCCGGCGCTTTGTTGCACCGAGAACCTGGGCCGCATTTGTATCCGTGGTCTTTCTGGTCATAGCGGTGGCGGGTCTCATATCCCTATTGATTTTCACAATAACGGACCAGATACGCTTTGCCAGTCTGGATGATATCACAAAGCTTGCCAGTTATTACATGGAAAACTTTCAGGGCTTCTATAACACCATCGCAGGGAAGCTGGATCAGCTTAATATACATTCCCAGGAGTTTTCCTCCTATATAAAAAGTGTAACTGATTATATTGAAGAGGTGTTATTAAGCTTTTTCTCCGCAACCTTCAATTCTGCCAGGAACATATCCGGTTATATGACAACCTTTATCTTCAGCTTCATCATCGGCATATACTTTATGATCGACGGAAAGATGTTCGCATCTTATGTTAAGAGGGTCAGCAGGGCACTGTTCAGTGATACTGCCAATGAGAAGATGAGCGGCATGCTTAAGGATTTGGACCGTGTGTTCTCCGGTTATATCAGGGGACAACTGACGGATGCCCTGGTTATGATGTTCCTTATAAGCATTATCCTGTCAATCATCGGAGTGAAGTTCGCGATTATTATCGGTATCTTTGCCGGAGTCGGCAATCTGATTCCCTACTTCGGACCGATTGTGGCTTATATCAGTACCTCTCTGGTCTGCCTGATTAACGGGGATTTTAAGACCTGGATCATTGCCATGATTGCTTTGTTCGTCATCCAGGCCATAGACGGCAATCTGATCGGACCGAAGCTGCTGAGCCATTCCATCCAGATTCATCCGCTGATTATCATCATATCCCTTATCTTCGGCAGCGCTTTAGGCGGCTTTCTGGGAATGCTGCTGGCGGTACCCATGGGAGCTTATGTTAAGCTTGTTGTTGTACGGTATGTGGACCGAAGACTGGAGAAGAAGGTGGCGGATAGTAATGAGCGGATAAATTAACCATATAATTTAAGGGCATTTATAAAGACAGGATTGATAAATGTCCTTTTCTATGGAAAAAATAACTTTTTTGTAACAAAACCGTAAGGAAAATTTAAGAAATATGATATTCTATTTGTAATAAAATTGATGTAGCATATAAAGTGGTAGAGGGTTTGTCAACTTATTCAATATCCGCTAATTTATATTGTTTATGAAACCGCAGATCAGGAGTTCACAAGCCGGTCTTCTGGGATATTATGTAGTATTCTTGAACAAATCCGGGAAATATCCTGTCTTCCCGGGTTAATCTGCTGATCATGAACATTCGCCGGGATGAGTTGAATATACCAGGAAGGTGCCTTATGAAAAATAATGGAAACGACAACATAATAGAAGTTAAGAATGCCAGGAAGGTCTACCGGATGGGTAAGGAACGCATCAGTGCGGTGGATGATGTCAGCTTCACCATCAAGCGGGGTGAATTCTGCTGTCTCTATGGTGCATCCGGCTCCGGTAAGTCGACCCTGCTCAATCTGATGGCCGGAATAGAGAAATTAACCTCCGGTCAGATTATTATTAAAGGCAGGAATATACATAAAATGGGTGAGAAGGGTCTGGCGAAGTTCCGGCAGGATAATCTGGGCTTTGTATTCCAGTCCTATAATCTGATGAATGCCATGACTGCCTTGGAGAATGTGGAGATGCCGCTTATTTTCAAGCGTGTCGGCATGAAGAAGCGAGTGAAGTTAGCCAAGGATATGCTGGTGAAGGTAGGGCTGGGCCCTCGGTTAAAGCATAAACCCAAGGAAATGAGCGGCGGCCAGCAACAGAGAGTGGGCATTGCAAGGGCATTCGTAGGTAATCCGGAGATTGTGTTCGCAGATGAACCTACCGGTAACCTGGATTCCAAGACCTCAAAGGAGGTCATGGACTTAATCAGAGGGATCGCAAGCATCAATCACCAGACCATAGTCATGGTTACCCATGACCGGAGGCTGGCGGAATACGCGGATCGTATTATACATATATTCGATGGTAAGATCGAAGAGATTGAGATATTGAAGAAGGATAATGAACCTGAGGAAGCCCAGGTACCGGAGGAGGTTCAGGTGTCATAACAGCGGTATATGCAGGTTGCATAAATCCGCACCTTTTATCATCAGAAGTAAGAGCAACTTCTAAATTAACTTATATTAATAGAAATAGAAAAGGAAGAAGAGGGTATGAGGATGAGGACGAGAATAAAGAGAATATGTGTTGCACTATTGGCGCTGGCTATAGTTGTAACAGGAGCGGTCGGAAGCAATAATTATGCACAGGCTGCGTTAACAACATCAATCAAATTCGTGGAAGAACCGAATATCGTTGTAAAGCCCGGGGAAACAACTCATGTGAAGTTGTCCGTGCAGTCAACCGGTACATATATTTCGGAGCCTGTTATTACCATAACTGCAGAAGATGGCAGTCCGTTTACGTTTTCCAACATTGCAATTAACTCTAACGGAGTACCGGTTTATGGAATTGTCAGCAGTTCGCCTACAAATCTGGAGTTTGATATTAAGACAAAGGAAGCTGCCGGAATCGGGAATTATCCGATTACAATTAAATTTAAATATTATGACAGCGTAGCCGCAGCTTTAGGCGGAGATCCGAATGTAACTCTTGAATTATCTACGGAGATTCAGGTGCTGGAAGAAAAAATGCCGGTACAGTTGACGTTAGGCAATATAAATCTTTTGAACAGTAATATCGGAAGCAAGACGGATATTATCTTTAATGTGAAGAATGAAGGCGAAATCACAGCAAAGAATGTGTATATGACTTTGGATCTGGGCGACAGCCTGGAGGAGAGATATACCGCTAAGAGTATTAAGGTTGGTGATCTGGCTTCGGGTGATGTACATGTTACTACATTGCCGGTTTTAATTTTGCCTACTGCTGAAACGGGAAGAAAGAAGATTACCGCATCATTTACATATAAAACACCGGACGGGGATTCGGTTACTTCTACTTATGATTTTTATGTGAGCTTAACATCGGAAACCAGCGTGACGCAGCTGCCAAAGCTTGTTATAGCGGATATCCAGTCGAAGGGAAGCTTAAAGCCCAGTGATGATTTTGCCCTTAATGTGGATCTGCAGAATATCGGCGGAGCAGAAGCCCGGAATATTAAAGTAAATGTGGATGATT
>JAFADH010000265.1 GCA_023424995.1 Bacillota bacterium
TTCATGCAGGTGTTCTATGCTGTTAAAATTATAAATGCGGTAGAAGATATTATTAAGATTTTCTATAAAATCGAATATCTTATTGATCCTTGCCATCAGGTCGCAATATAGATTTTTGATCAGCCTCTCTCCGGACATACTATCAATACAATTGTTTTTTAAGTCCTCCAGAAAGGCTGTGAGCTTAATATGATTTGAAGTCTGTATATAATTAGTCAGGTGATTCAGGTACTCCTCCGTAATGGATGGAAGCTCCGGAAGGGGCAGATCTAATTCATTGATATTAATGGAGGTCCTATCCTGAAATAAAAATGTATTCTTTAATATCTCCTCCAGCTCCAATAAACCAACATGCAGCTCCTCCTTCTCCCGCAGGATACGGCTGATGACTGCCAGACGGTTCTCACCGGTCACAGTCTTAATCTCCTCTGTGAGTGTTCTGACCAGATGAGCCTCCTTCTGCACAAAGTATTGATTATCACAGAGAATTAAATCAATTGAATTGTAACGGAACGGAATGCTCTCCGGATATTGACTGCAGAATCTTCGGAGGATTTCCCTTACCTTATTATCAGGGATGCAGCCAATGATCCGATAGGAGGTCCAGGGAAGATGAAGCCCTAATTGGTGGCCAAGGCCAATCAGTGCACTGAAATTCTCATTGCCGGTCAGTAACCCTACTCCTATGGTATATAAGGAGCTGAACCTGTTTAAACCAAGGTTCAGTTCGAGATTCTCCTGGTATTTAAGATCTTCCTTTACAGATAAGACAGCTTCCGTCAGATCCTCCGGTGATATGGGCTTTAACAGATATGTCTTTGCACCTACCTCGATCGCTTTCTTGGCATATTTGAACTCGGAGAAGGCGGAGATTACGATAATTTTGCATAGGATATTCCTGGATTTCAAAAGATCCATCAGCTCAAGCCCATCCATATTGGGCATCTTAATATCCGCCAATAACAGATCGGGCTTCTCCTGTTCGATCATTTCCAGCGCTTCAAGGCCGTCACCGGCAGCTGCACATATAGTAAAGCCCAGGGATGTCCAATCAATTAACCGGGCCAGTCCATTGCGAATGGAATATTCATCATCAGCGATAAGAACCTTATACAATATCAAATCCTCCTTAATCCGGCCATGACTTTGGTGCCAATACCGGCAGTGCTTTCAATGGCGAGGCCATATGCTTCTCCATAGAAAAGCCGCAGTCTTTTATGAACATTTGATATGCCGATATGTTCGCTCTCCTCCTCATAAGGGGAAGAAAGAAGGGACTGCTTAAGAAGCTCCAGCTGGTCCTGGTCCATGCCTGTACCATTATCCTGAATCGTTATGATAATATCATTATCCTTATGATCAACCGTAATATTGATATGACCGGGACGGGCACAATTTTTCAGGCCATGGATTACGGCATTCTCTACGATCGGCTGAAGAATAAAGGGCAGGATCCGTATATTATCCTTCAGATTATTATTAATCTCATAAGAGAATTTATCTCCAAAGCGTATCTTTGTTAAGTTAAGATAATTCTCTGTCAGCTTTAATTCTTTACTGATTAAGACGGGATGGCTTCCGGTTTCGAGGCCGGATCTTAATAATTCAGACAGCATCAGAATGGAATGAGCGGATTTACTGTCCTTGTCCGCCACCAGTCCCATCCGGATGGTGTCCAGTGTATTAAAAAGAAAATGTGGATTAATCTGATTGGTTAAAAGTGACAGGGCAGCCTCCTTATGCTTAAGCTCCAATGCACTCTGGCGAAGGATGTATTCCTGATTCTTATGCATTAGATCCTTAATGTAAGCGATCATGGTAGTCACATCATTAGCCAGCTGGCCGATCTCGTCATTGCCTGTAATATTGGTATCCGTATCAAAATTACCCAGTGTAATCTCATGGGTATAATTACGTATCTTCCATAGCCTGCCGGTCATGCTTCCCGCAAAGAAGATCATCAGCAGGATGGCGATGAGAAAGCAGGTCATAATAGCCAGAAAACTGTTGAATAACGCAGCATTAACAGCCTGTGTCATCTTTGACAAAGGCACGAAGACCTTAAGCGATAATGAATCAGCGACATCACTTGGCTTAACCGTAATCTCCAGAGGGATATTCTCCTCCAGGGAAAGGTTGCCAGGGTCGGTAATCTCTATCCGGCGGTCGGAAGTGGTGATTGACATAGGATATTCTGAATTCTGAAAGATATTACGGACGGAATCGGAATCTATTCTTACCACTATGAAATATTCGATATCATTATAATAATCATTCAGATAGGTTGTAAGATGAAGCTGTTCCGGATTGGTATTAAAGATCCGCAGTCCCTTCATATATTCAATATGTACCTTGCCCGGATGCTCCGTGGCTCTGGCATAATAATCCGTTTCCCTGATCTTGTCCGTCAGCCGTTTGAGCTCCCCGGTCTCCATCATGGTATCATTGGAGATATAGACCTGAATATCCTCAATATCGGTACTGATATAATTTAACAGAGATATTCTATTATAGGAATTATATTTTTTGATCAGCTCATAGCTGACGCTCTTTGAATCGGCATTTGCTATCTGTGTAAGATTTTCATCCATCAGCAGGATGGAGATGGCATAGGTCCCGACCTGTATCACATCGGACAGCTGCTGGCTCATCTGCCGGGCCACATTATTTGCGCCTTCCATAATCGCCTTCTCCGTCTTATCCGAGATATTATTGGCAAATAATATACTGATTATGGAGATAGGCAATATTAATACGAGAAAATAAGAGATATATAATTTCTTAATAATCCCCATATCCCGTATTTTGGCCACATATTTATGAATGAAGCGCTTCTTCATATTTGTCAGATCCTTATTAGGAATATAATAGACAGGCAGCAGGATATCATTGTGTAATATTACATATTTTATCCTTGATTTATAGGGTTATTATAGCATATTTATTCAAAAATTACAATTGATAATGACTTTCACACAGGATAATAATATGTCCGGCAGATACGGCGGGCATATAAAAAATAATCCTTGAAATTCACAAATCATCAATATTAATTGCATGGTATAATACTTTAATTGAATGTAAAATTATAATAGCTATAAAATATGAGATCCAGATATAACCGATAAAGGGGGAAAAGCAATGATTAATGTAGCAATTATCGGAACAGGCAACATATCGGACAGTCATATCCAGGGTTACCTTAAGTTCCCGGAACGCTGCCGGATTGTGGCATTAGTGGATATTTATCCGGAGAAGGCACAGTCAAAGAAGGAGAAGTATGATTTAAAGGAAGCCGGAGTGCATGCTTCTCACAAGGAGATTCTTAACCGTAAGGATATTGACCTGGTCAGCATATGTACTCCGCCCTACGTACATGCTGAGATCAGCATTGATTTTCTAAAGGCAGGCAGGAATATTCTCTGTGAGAAGCCCATGGCGTCTTCGGTGGAGGAATGTGATGCAATGCTGGCCGCTGCGGAGGAATCCGGCAGGATTCTGGGAATCATAGCCCAGAACCGTTTCCGCAATCCGATTATGAAGCTTAAGAAGACCTTGGATACCCGGTTGATCGGACCGGTCGTATGGGCGGATGTGGACTCCTACTGGTGGAGAGGCCACAGCTACTATGATCTGTGGTGGCGCGGTACCTGGGAGAAGGAGTCCGGGGGATGTACCCTTAACCATGCGGTTCACCATATTGATATGCTGAACTGGATGATGGGCGGTGCGCCCTGCAAGGTAAGTGCAGTTCTTGGCAATGTAGCCCATGACAACTCCGAAGTGGAGGATATCTCCGTTGCGGTGCTTACCTATGACAGCGGAGCCATGGCTAGGATTACCAGCTCACTGATTCATCATGGGGAGAAGCAGACCGTGGAATTCCAGGGCACCCGGGCAAAGATATCCGCTCCCTGGAGCGTCTATGCCTCCAACTCTAAAGAGAACGGGTTCCCCATAGAGAATAGGGAACTGGAAGAGGAGATCAGCGCATATTACAATTCTCTTCCGGAGCTTAAGCAGGAAGGCCATGCAGGGGAGATCGAAGATGTACTGACCGCAATCGAGACAGGCACCAAACCGCTGATTACCGGCGAGAGCGGAAGAGACACGGTGGAATTGATCACTGCGATCTATAAAGCCGGCTTTGAAGAGAGGACAGTTACTCTCCCGCTGAGTAAAGATGACCCCTGGTATACCTCGGAAGGGATTATGAAGAATGTGAAGCATTTTTATGAGAAGACAACTTCCGTTGAGAACTTTACAGACGGAGAGATTACTACGGGAAGCAATTATAAATAATGCGGATTTTAATTTCAAGGGTTTCTTATTCTGGAAAAATGCCTTATAATACCAGAAGAGATATACGGATACTTATTGGCATGCGAATACGGGTATGCCGATACAGGAGACAGCATTCACTGTCAAAGTAGATTGGAGGAAAAGTTATGCAGCGCAGCGACGGAATGAATTATGCACCCAAGGGGAAACCGGTACCTGTGGTGAAAGAGGGAGAATTCAGTATTGCGGCAATCGCACTGGACCATGGACATATCTATGGTATGTGCAATGGGCTCACGGAAGCGGGAGCAAATCTGAAGTGGGTCTATGATCCGGATCCGGATAAGGTGAAGAAATTCTGCGAGACCTTCCCGCAGGTTAAGGCGGCTTCCGGCGAGGAAGAGATATTACAGGACCCCGAGGTTAAGCTTGTAGCAGGAGCGGCGGTTACTTCCAAGCGTTGTGACCTGGGATTAAGAGTGATGGATGCCGGTAAGGATTATTTTACGGACAAGGCACCGCTTACAACATTGGAACAGCTGGAGCGTGCCAAAGCGAAGGTTAAGGCTACGGGTAAAAAGTATATGGTATACTACAGTGAGCGGCTGCATGTGGAAAGTGCCGTCTATGCAGGTTATCTGATTGACGACGGGGCAATCGGCAGGGTAATCCAGGTCATCGGCTTGGGACCCCATCGGCTGAATGCACCTTCCAGACCGGAGTGGTTCTTCGAGAAGGATAAATACGGAGGCATCCTGTGCGATATCGGAAGCCACCAGATCGAGCAGTATCTGTACTATGCGAAGGTAAAGGACGGACAGGTCGTCAGGAGTCAGATCGGTAATTATAATAATCCCAAATACCCGGAGCTGGATGATTTCGGTGACTGCACTATCGTCGGAGATAACGGGACCACCAACTATTTCCGGGTGGATTGGTTCACTCCGGACGGGTTAGGCACCTGGGGAGACGGCAGGACGATTATCCTTGGGACCGAAGGATATATCGAGCTTCGAAAATATATCAATGTGGGCACTTCCGGGGAAGGAAACCATGTATTCCTGGTGAACGGCAAGGGTGAGCATCATTATGAAGTGTCCGGCAAGGTAGGGTATCCTTACTTCGGACAGTTGATTCTGGACTGCCTTAACCGCACGGAGAATGCCATGACCCAGGAGCATGCCTTTAAGGCGGCCGAGCTGGGCGTACTGGCCCAGATGCAGGCTGTGGAGCTTACGGGACGTATCATTAAATAACAGAAACGGAACAGGAATTAGAAGGGCAATGTCATTCAGCTAATGAATTGGCATTGCCTTTCTGATTCCCCAAAAGAATGACGGCGATACAAATCATTATGCCTGCCCCTATAACATTGAAAGGTATGGGCAAAGCAAAGCATGAAGTCTCAACCAGCTCTGCGGGGAGAAACCAGGGTAGGAAAATACTGACTGAAATTCCGGCCGCCGCACCGGTCAAAAAAAGAAATAATGACTGCATGGCATACAATCTGCCTATATCCCGCTGCCGAACACCCATACAACGCAGCATATCTAAGACCGGTTTATGTTCTGCTATATAAGTTCTTCTCCAGGCGGCAATTAAAGCGGCGGAGCATATAAGGCTAAGCATGCCAAGCATAAGAAGGTAACGCATTTCCTTAATTTGACCGTTCCACTTTTCCTGCAATCCGGCATTGGAGTTTGTAACAGCAAGTCCTAGGGCGGTAATTGCTTTGGAGACCTTGACTGCCTGCCCCATATTGACAACACGCACATAGGCGGTCGGATAATCTGCGCTCTGTCCGCTGCTTCGTAACAATCCCTTTGCCGTTGAAAGGCTGATATAAGCGGCAGGCTCCATGCTTTCTCTGCCAGCATCCTCGAATATACCGCAGACTTTTGAGGTGACCGGGCGGCTGCCCTCGCCGGCCTGCAATAAAAATGCGGCGTTCAGCCAATCAATTTCAGGGGCATCATCGGAGGCTTCTTTATTCTCAGAGAACTGCCTGCAGGCCGCAGCATTCAATATAATGTACGGCATGGCGCTGCTGCTTTGGAAGCTTCCGCCGTCTGTGAATTTGCCCGTTAAGTATTTTGCATCCACCCCTGTAAGCGTTAACTGAGCCTCATATTTACCTGTCTTCATGCTTACCGGGATCTGCAGGACAGCAGTTACAGCCGCGACGTCAGGGATTTCGGATATTGTCATCATGCTGCGGTCGGTTATGCCGGCATTGCTCCCTGACGAGACAATAAGCTCATACGGCCGGGCTTTTTCCTGCCGTACCGTTGTCAGAATCGCTCCGGCGAAGCACAGGCAAAAGACGCCGGCAGCCACGCCCGCTGCCGGCAATAACGCCCATCTGCCCTTTATATTCTTAATGGCTAACTGAAAAAGGTCATGCATCCGCATAGCTTTGTCCTCTGTGTTTATTATACATAATCAGGCAGGCAGCGATCCCCGCTATGGCAATGCCGCCGATGGCGAGGGAAATCCACCACTGACTTGCTCTGTCGGGCCGGTCTTCCGTTATATTTGCGGAAGTACTGATAACAGGCGCGTTTATGTCGGATACAAAATCAAATTCCTGGAAGTATTGCTGCCCGTTTTCATCTTCATAATACAGTGTTACCTTGCCGCTGGTAATACCATATGTATCTGTCCCCTCGTATCCTTCCGTCATGTCCTTGGAACCTATGAACACGTCGATATCGCCGGAGGCGGAGGTTCCGGCTTCCATATTGCCGATGAAAGCTGTGCCGGAGGGAATAAAGCCGGGCGCTTCCAGTACACAGTGCACATTGAAAACCTTGCCTCTGCTCAGATTCAGCGCGTGAAAAGACAGGGGGATGGTATCTCCCGCGTTGACTTCTTTCGGAATCGCCGGTGTTTCAAGCTCCACCTGTAATTGCTGATGGATTTCCACCGGCACGATGCCGGAGGCCGTAAGCGTCTGCGCATCCGAATTATCATAGACGATTGCCAGGTTGATATTGTAATTACCCGCAGGCGTTTCCAGATCCGTCCTATATTTGACCTCAATATCCAATGTCTCGCTGCTGCCGAGCTGCTTTATGTAGAACACATTTGATTCGTTTAGCAGTGTCCAGTTTGTGCTGTCGTTTCCTGCCGTAACCGTCATATTCTGTATGGGTTTTGTTTCGCTGGTGTTTTTCAGCGTAATTGTAGCGGTAAATTCCTGTCCGGCCTGGACGGGCAGAGGACTGATATGATGTTTTGCCACAAGGATAATAGGTTGGGATGTGGGAGCTTCTGTTTCCGAGGCTTCCTTTGGGTCCTTTCCGTCCGTAATGGTCACATATGCCGTAAAGGTTTCCGTAACCGCCTCGCCTTCCTTGGTTTTACCCTGTAAGGTAATTACAATGGGATACACTCCGTTATACCTTTCCCCTGCCAGCGTAAAGTCAAAGCGGATATAGTAGGAGGGTATCCTGTCGGAGCTGTTGTTTACGGTATTATTGGAGAGCGTAATATCCTTTTGGTAATTCTTGTACAGGAACGGAGAAGTCGAGGTATCCCCAAGGTCAGGCGTGGCTGTGATGGTGTTCCCTTGCAAGGCTTCGTCGCAAAGCACAGGGAGAATGACCGTTGCGGCGCCGTTTTTAACGATGGGCGAATATCCCTGGGAATAGGATTTATCCATGCCCTCATAGACATGGCCGTTATCGATGGAGAGCCGGACAGACTGCTGACCCGGCGCCCCATTGGGATCCGTGCCGTCCGTAATGGTCACATATGCCGTAAAGATTTCCGTAACTGTTTCGCCTTCCTCGGTTTTACCCTGTACGGTAACGGCAACCGGATATACTCCGTTATATCTTTCCGACGCAAGCATGAGATCAAAGCGGATATAGTAGGAGGCTGTCCTGTCGGAGCCATTATTTACGGAATTATTGGAGAGCGTAATGTCCTTTTGATAATTCCGGTACAGGAACGGAGAAGTCGAGGTATCCCCAAGATCAGGCGTGGCTGTAATGGTATTCCCCTTCAAGGCCCCGTCGCAGAGCACAGGGAGAATGACCGTTGCCACACCGTTTTTAACGGCGGGCGAATATCCCTGGGAATAAGACTTATCCATGCCCTCATAGATATGACCGTTGTCAATGGAAAGCCGGACAACCTGCTGACCCGGCGCCGCATTGGGATCTGTGCCGTCCGTAATGGTCACATGTACGGTGAACGTTTCCGAAACAATACTGCCCTCAACCGTCTTACCCTGTACGGTAACGGCAACCGGATACACTCCGTTATATCTTTCCGTTGTAAGCGTGAGATCAAACCGGATATAAAAGGAACTTACTGTCTTGGCGTTGTTGTTTACCGAATGGATTGAAAGCCTGGCATCCTTTTGATAGGTCCGGAACACGAACGGTGAATTTGAAGGTTCGCCAAGATTGGCTACCGCCGTTACAGTATTGCCGCTTAAATATCCGTCAGCCAGCACAGGGAGAATGATCGTCGCAACACCATTTTTGATCGTGGGAGAGTACCCCTCGGAATATGGCTTATCCATTCCTTCATAGATATTTTGGTTGTCGATGGACAGATGAATGGGACGCGGCGCAGTCTCCGGCGCCCCATTGGGCTTTATGCCGTCCGTAATGGTGACATATGTTGTGAAGGTTTCCGTGACCGTATCGTTATCACCCGTCTTACCCCGTACCGTGATGACAACGGGATACACACCGTTGATACGGCCGCTTTTCAGCGGTAAATCAAAGCGGACCAGATAGGATGATACCGTGGTTTTCGTACCGTTTACCGGGTTTTCAGCCAGTGTGACGTTCCTTTGGTAATTGCGGTATACAAAAGGAGATGAGGACACATCACCCAAATCAGGCGTGACGGTAACAGAGCTGCCTGTAACGGCTCCTGCCGTGATGAGCGGCAGTACGATGGTAGCCGTACCGTTGCCGACTGAGGGCGTGTAGCCGTCCTTATAAGCTTTATCCATACCCGCATAGACGTTCCCGTTATCTATAATAAATACATTTCCCGCAGCCGTTGCTGTTATTGGCATACTGCCGAACAGCAGCAGAACCGTCATCAGTAAACATAGCTTTTTCATGATTCCACCTCCTGAAGCTTTCCGTTTGCTAAAATAAACCGTTTATCAACGGCAGACGGGCCGTTGTCTCCGCCTGTAAAGTAAAGCATAGTGCAGTCCCCAAATTGCCATAGCGTGTTCAATATGTCCATAATCCGGCCGCATTCTTTTGCGGTCAGATCGGCGGTCATATCATCGAGCAGCAGTATTTTTGGCTTGGTTATAAATGCGCGCGCGATGGATGCAAGCTGCGCCTCATAGGCTGAAAGCTGTAAGATCCTTGTATGGATCAGATGCGGTATTCCCAACGCACGGAGCTGCTCCCGTGCGGCCGCTTCCCGTTGCGCGCGGGGGACACGGCGGATCAGCAGCGGCAGCGCAACATTGTCCAGTACCGAAAGAGGCTCCATGAAGCCGGGGTTGCGCGGCAGCACGCCGAAGGTACGGTTTCTAAAGCCGGCAAGCGCGTCCCCGCTTAATTCGTGGACAGGCTTTTCATATACGAATACGCTGCCTTCGCTGACTCTTTCCATACCTGCGATCAGCCGCAGGAGCGTGGTTTTCCCGCTCCCGGGCGCACCGCAGATGCAGATGCGCCGGCGCTCCGCGACGGACAGGCTGACGCCGTTTACCGCCCGCTGCCTGGGAGGATACAGCTTTATCACATCTTCCAGCCGAATAATCTCGTTCATGACCGGATCACCGCCAAAATACCTGCATCCATTTCGCAGACCGTATCACACAGCTCGTCAATATCCATCTGATTGTGGCTTGCCAGTATAATCGTTTTGCCCTGCTCCTGCAGTCCCTTGATCAGCTTCCGCATATGCGCCGCGCCGTTTTTGTCCAAGCCGTTAAAGGGTTCGTCAAGAATGAGGATGGAGGGGTTTTCCATGATGGCCTGCGCAATGCCCAGACGCTGCCGCATTCCCAGCGAATATTTGCTCACGGGCTTTTTCATGGCGGGGTCAAGTCCTACACGGCGAATTGCGGTAGTTATGGTTTCCTCCGTGATCCTGCGTTTTAACGACGCCAGGATGGAAAGATTTTTCATGCCTGTCAGATTGGGCAGAAAACCCGGCGTTTCAATGATGATACCCATATCGTCGGGAAAATCCATATCCTTTCCGACCTGTTTGTAGTGGATCAGTATTTTTCCTTTGGTGGGCAGCAGAAAGCCACAGATACATTTCATGAGCACCGTCTTGCCGGAGCCGTTATTACCGACAATGCCGTGTATCTTTCCCTCCTCAAAATCGTGGGAAACGTTGTGCAGCACTTCATCCCCGTCAAAAGACTTTGATACGTTTTGAACCCTGATTGCTATATCCATATATCAGCCCTCCGTTCCTGTAAAATTGAAGTTATAATTGCGTATCGCCCGAAGGGCGAATACAAAACACAGGATGACCAGCCCGCCGAAGATGGTGTAGGTATGCCATAAACGGGGCAGCAGATCGTACCCGAAGTTATGCATGTGATAGGTTGCGTGGTTAAGGGGGGATATCCACCCCATGATCACGTTGGCCTTATACAGCATTTGATCCGGCAGCTGCAGCAGCGTCTTAATAAGCTGGGGATTGAGTACAAAACCGTACAGACTAAAGACGAATACGCCAATCACTCCCGCCAGCTGCCCCTTGAGAACGTTCAAGGTAAGCATGATAAAGGCCATTAATAGCGAATAAAGCAGCATGAGCAGGAAAATCGCAGCCATGCACTCATAGGGAGTGCTCATCTCCAGCGTCTTGACAAGGGCGGGCAGCGCCACCGCCTTTCCCGCGCCGGAGTAGCCGAGGATAGCCGCCGTTTCACTCCACATGTTGCCGATAAAGGAGTTGCGCATACACACCGCCGCGGTGGAAATCAAGATGAACGCCATATAAATGCCTGTTGCCAGCAGGATATAAAGCGCCTGCCCCATAAGCCATATTTTCCGGTCGATACGCATGAGATAGAAGGGCGTACCGCCGGATATAAACGGCATATCCGCGAACAGCAGCACCAGCAGCAGTGAGGAAAGCAGTATGGAATTGCTGTCCCCGAAGGTCCAGACAAAGGCCTCCACGATCTGCATGGACGTATCAAATTCCCGGGCGAAGCGGACGGCCTTATCCGAAAGTAAAAAGCATAGAATAAAGGCCAGCGCAAAGGTAATGAAAATCCGGGGATTTTTATGCCACTGCCGGAAGCTGAAGGCGGCTACCGAGCCGGTCTGTCTGAGCTTAAACATTGGAAAGCCTCCTTTTTGCAATGATGGTAAACCCCAGGCATAACAGGATCATCAGCTCCGCCAGCAGTAAAATCACACCGAAGCCCCCCAGTGTCCATTCCTTGGAGGGAAGCAGCCACTCCTTGGGATACAGTACATACAGGCCGTCAAAATACCGCTCGCATAAAATAATCAGCACATAATACAGGATAAACGGCGAGGCGTAGGCCATGTAGCGGCTCATGGTCAGCGCGGCGAAGGTGAACCCGGCCAGCGACCAGAATGCTCCCGAAAAAAAGAGCATGGCAGCCCTTGGCAGGAGCTGGGCAAAATAGGGTTGCACAGCCTCATCCGGACCTAAAGCCAATTCCATCGGCGTAAATACCAGCGCCGCAAGTCCATAAGCCAGCACGATGCCCATAAAAAGCACCAGTCCGCCCGAGAGGGCGCAGGCAGCAAGCTTTCCCCTGATATATGCCGGGGTGCCTGAACGGTAAAGATATTGTCTGATAAATCCGCTTTTGATATCGTCCACAAAGGCAGTCGTATAGGGCAGTGCGCAGAGAATGGGAAGCGCCACCGCCACCCAGTCGGTTGAAAGGGCGTCCATGATAAACTGCGCGTGATATCCGTTTCGCAGCAGCGTTGGGGTTCTCACAATGCCGATGATGCCCTCCATGGACGACAGCGCAATGACCAGCACCATTCCAACCATGCCGGTGAGAAAGCTTCTCCCGGAAAGGGCGCGTTTCATATCGGGTGAAATTGTCCGGTTGTTCATATTTCTCATCCTCCCTGACCATTCTACCGGTCCGGTGCGGCTGAATTTTGCCGTAGCTGCAAAATTGTTGTGTCACAGGCTGAAAAAGGTAATAAAACAGCAGGCATGGCATATTTCATGCGTTTCATGCCTGCCGGTTGCTTGAATATCAGTAGCCCAGATTCCGGTTGATGATACTGCCATCGATGGCGTTGATGGTAAGCATGCTGTAATAGGAATAGAAGCTTGGATCCTGTGTAAGTTTCTCCTTGGAGACCTCGCCCGGGTCTTTCAGCGTATTGATCCATGTCCCATAGAGATCCCAAACAGGGACTAGTTTATATTGCCCCCGGGAAGCTTTGTCCTTGATGCGCGCCAGGCCCAGCGTCACATAGTTCACATGGACGCTCGTATGGGTTACCTTGTCTCCGTATTTCTCTGACAGTGTATTGAAGGATTGCAGCAGAGCGGTCCCTGCCCTTTGCTGCAGCTCTGCGAACGGCAGAATCTGCACATTTTCATTAGCGATTTGCTCCACCTGCATGGGATTGATCCATTCAAACTGGGCAAGACCGCTGTCGTTGATGGAAATGATCATTTTTTCATATCGGACAATCGGTTCCGTCATATCCACCGAGATGTCGCCGCCGTGTTCGTGCGCTTCGTACGGAGTGGTGAAACCGTTTACCGTACGTGTAAACACCATTTGCCAGGCCCAATCCTGGTCTACCGAGTCTCTCATCGTGGCGACAGCCCCGGTATAGGCCAGCTCCAGCCCGGCATCAAGCGTACCGGCGATTTCCCTGGCCTTTTGCTGGGCTTCTTCGCGGCTCATTTCCACTCCTTCGGGTTGATCCGTTCCTTTCGGAGTATCAGTGCTGTAACCATATTCCTTGAAGGATAGGCCGTCGGCGGTTGGTTCAATAACCCGCGCCGCGCTGAAATTCCCGCCATTTGTTATTACAAAGCGCATGCTCCCGGCTGCCGTGTCCGCCATCACATCCAGGCCGGTTGCTCCTTCCTCGGAGGAAAAGGGACTATCGCAGGGACCAAGCGTCGACTCGGCGGGAACCTTTGGAAGGGATTCAGGCGTATTATTGTACATATCCTCATATAACTCCACTCCGCCCTGCAATTTGGCAATCCAGTCCCGGTTGTTCTTCGTATCCTCTTCCCTTTCGGCCTCTGCAATCTGGGCCTTGAGGTCTACAATCCTGTTCAGGATCTGTTCCCGGGTCATGCCCCGGGGCTCGTATAGATCGGCCTTGCCCAGGAGTACCCGGATCATATTATCCGCCTGCTCCTGCGTAAATGCTGCCGGCACGACGACAGCCACGGGAACTTTTCCGGCTTCAGGCAGATCAATCGATGCGTTTATCGTAAAGCTCACCTTTTTGTTCTGATTCTCATATGCCTCAGACCATAGGTCCGGAATGTCCAGTGCTTCCCGTATCGATTCTCCGGTCCGGACCGGAGCAGGCGATTGATTGATACGCTCATCCAGGCTGCCTTCGTTCTTCCCGACGATGATTTCCTGCTCCGGCGTGGGCTGGCAGGCAGTCGTAAAGCAGGAAAATAGTAACAGGGCGCTCAGCAAAGAGACCGTAAATCTGATTTTTTTATTTGTTTTATGATGCATAAAAATCCCCTTGATTCTCTTCTCGGCAGCCTGCTTTGTCCTGCCCTGCACCATACCCAGCACCAGCTTTCCGTACTGCTTTTTGGAAAACAGGGAAAGGATGAGGGCAGCATATGTAATTTTTTCGTCGCAGCTGAAGTGCCGGACGACATCGCTGTCACAGGCGGTTTCCATGTCGGCGCGTATCTGCCTGAAGGCAAGCCAGACGATGGGATTGAACCAATAAACAGCGTTCAGCAGGGACAGGAGCAGGCCCAGGATATGATCGCCGCGCTTGAAGTGCATCAATTCATGACGCAGCACGAATTTCACCTGTTGGTCGTTCATGGAGATAAGCGTATCAATGGGCATCAGTACCGTTTTAGGAAATAGCATCGCAGGCGTTCCGTATTCATATTGGCATATGATCCTTACGTCCCGCTTGATATGCAATTCTGTTCTGACCTCACGGAACAGCTCCAGCAGTCTTTGGGACGGTGGTTCGGCGTTCCTGTGAATTCGTTTGCGCAAAATGCCGTAAAGGATGGCTAAGTATAGCAGGCCGATTCCCGCTCCCGCAAGCCAGACGGCCAATATGATC
>JAFADH010000293.1 GCA_023424995.1 Bacillota bacterium
GTATATCCCCTGGTGAAGGCCTTCTATCCGGAGGAACCGGTTGCGGTATATCAGAGGGAAACGGCAGATGAAAAAGAAGATGGGTTGCCTGGCGGAATATTGATTCAAATAGATTTCTGTACTACAGGAATAGAGATTATTATACAGGACGGACAAGGTAATATAATAACATCCGGTAATCATGAAACAGATATTCACACACCGAAATCCGGGTATAAGAATGCCATGAAGCGCTGCCTGTACGGACTGCTTACCCAGGTGACAGGGAAATCCCTTCCCTGGGGCATCCTGACCGGAATTCGGCCGACGAAGCTGGTCTATGAGATGCTGGAACGAGATACCGGTGATACGGACATAATGGATGGAATGCGGACGCAGTATCTTTGCTCCGAGGAGAAGACCAAGATGAGCATCCGGATAGCCAGGCGGGAGCTGGAGCTGTTGCGGGAGCTGGATTATAAGAACGGCTACAGCCTGTATATCGGAATTCCCTTCTGTCCCACCACCTGTCTGTACTGCTCCTTTACTTCCTATTCCATATCAAAATTCAGCGGACTGGCGGAAGCTTATCTGGAAGCCCTTTATCAGGAGATAGAGTACGCCGCTTCCTGCCTGACCCATAAGAAGCTGACCACCGTATATTTTGGAGGAGGGACACCTACGACTCTGTCGGCTGGACAGCTGGACCGGCTGTTGGGTAAGGTGAGGGAGTGCTTTGATTTTACCTATGTGAAGGAATTCTGCGTGGAAGCGGGAAGACCGGACAGCATTACTTCGGATAAGCTTAAGGTTCTTATCAGCAGGGGAGTCAACCGTATCAGCATCAATCCCCAGAGCATGCAGCAGAGAACACTGGATATCATCGGAAGACGGCATACGGTGGAGGAAATTAAGGAAGCCTTCGCTATGGCGCGGGGACTTGGCTTTACAAATATCAATATGGATATTATCATAGGATTGCCGGGAGAAAAGCCGGAAGATGTCCTTGATACCCTGAAGCAGATACGGGAGCTGGATCCGGACAGCCTGACGGTGCATACCCTGGCATTAAAACGGGCGGCAAGACTGAACCTGGAGAAAGAAAGCTATGCGGACCTGAAAGCCCGGGAGGTAACAAGGATGCTGGAAGCTACTATAGCGTTTGCGGCAGAGAATGATTATCTCCCGTATTATCTCTACAGACAGAAGAATATGGCGGATAATCTGGAGAATACCGGTTATGCCAGATATGGCAAGGAAGGCTTGTACAATATTCTTATCATGGAGGAGAAGCAGACCATCCTTGCACTGGGTGCAGGCGGAATGTCCAAATTCGTATTCCACCGGGAGAACCGGATTGAGCGGGTGGATAATGTGAAGAGCGTTACGGACTATATCGGCAGAATTGATGAGATGATTGAACGTAAGCGGGAATTCCTGGCGGATAATCTTATTCAAAATCTATAGAAATCACTATAATACATTGGAGCGGAGGAATATGATGATAACACAGAGACCGAAAGGAACCCAGGACTGGTATGGTGCCAATATCCATAAGCGGAGCATCATCGAAGGGATCGCACGAAAGATCTGCAGGGCATATAACATAAAGGAAATAATAACGCCGGTATTTGAGCATACCGTGCTGTTCCAGAGGGGCGTCGGAGAGACCACCGATGTTGTTCAGAAGGAGATGTATACCTTTGACGATAAGGGACACCGCAGCATCACACTAAAGCCTGAGGGTACCGCCGGCGCGGTGCGTGCTTATCTGGAGAACGGCCTGTTTGCCGAAGCGCAGCCCACCAAGCTGTTTTATTTTACACAGGCCTTCCGCTATGAGAACCCTCAGAGCGGACGTCTGCGCCAGCATCACCAGTTTGGTGTTGAATTCTTCGGGTCCTTAAGTCCGCTGGCGGAAGTGGAGCTGATTACCCTGCTGACGGAGTTCATGAAGGAGCTGGGATTAAAAGGAGCGGAGCTTCATATCAACAGCATCGGCTGCGGCAATTGCCGCAAAACCTATAATGACGCTTTACTGGCCTATCTGAAGCAATATGAAGACAGGCTGTGTCCTACCTGCCGGGAGAGGATGCTGAAGAACCCCCTCCGGGTGATTGACTGCAAGGTACCCTCCTGCAAGGTGATCGTGCAGGATGCGCCGAGAACCGTCGAATATCTGGATGAAGAATGCAGGAAGCACTTTGATGAATTGCAGATTCTCCTGACAGAGCTTCGGATTCCGTATGAGATAGATACGGGTATCGTAAGAGGTTTGGATTATTACACCAAGACCGTATTCGAATTCGTCAATAAAGACGGCTTTACCTTATGCGGCGGCGGCCGGTATGATAATCTTGTCCATGAGGTGGATGAAAAGCAGGATATCCCGGCAGTTGGCTTTGGCTTCGGAATCGAGCGTATCATCAATGAACTGGCTGCGGAAGGTGTGGAGCTGGAAGCGGAACCGGAAGCGGAATTGTACGTGGGTATACTGGGTCAGGAGGCAAAAGCACCGGCTTATAAGCTCGTTCAGAAGCTGCGCAGTGCGGGCGTGATTGTTGAGACGGATTATATGGACCGCAGTGTAAAGGCCCAGATGAAATATGCCAATAAAATCGGTGCCAGGAATACGGTGATCCTCGGTGCGGATGAGCTGGCTAATAACAGGGCAAACATCAAAAATATGGCATCAGGAGAACAGACCGAGGTAGAGCTGGATAAACTGGCGGAGTATTTTCTGTAAGAAATTCAGCTGACCATATGTGAGTGCATATGACGGGCAGGAGCCGGAAGGAACCTCCTTCATAGTGTATGGTCCGTATTGCAGGCCATACAATTAATATAAGAAAGAATAACGGAGGAATGATTATGGTACGACACATTGTTGCATGGAATTATGCAGATGGCTTTACAACGGAAGAAAATATTAAGAATGCGGAAACGATGAAGAATGAGCTGGAGAATCTTATCAGCCTGATTCCGGGAATTAAGTCCATCCATCTGTATCTGGAGCCTTTGGAGTCATCCGATGCGGATCTGGTCTTAGACAGCGTATTTGAAAGTGAAGAGGCACTGAAGGCGTACATCATCCATCCGGAGCATGTCAGAGTAGGAACGGATTATGTGAAGCCGTCGGTAAAAAACCGCAGATGCATTGATTTTGTAATCGATTAATACAAGGCTTATTTCTTATAAAAGTGTGCGATCTGCTAAAAGTACACAATCTGCAGACCAAAAGAAGCCTTTTTGCTGATAGAATCGTATATGCATTAATTGATAACGGATCAATATCATATGGGGTGAATATGTGATTAATAAGAATAAGAAAAATATGTTGACGGAAGAATTATTGCATGGGATTACGGAAGCAAAACATATTGATGAATTCCTGCAGGCGCATGAAGCTGAGATGAAGGTGGCTGATCTAAAATCTTATCTGTATGAACTCATGGAACGGGCAGGGCTCACCATACCGCAGATGATTGAGAAAGCCAGTATCGGAAGGTCCTTGGCCTATCAGATCTTCGGAGGACAGCGGACACCCAACCGTAACCTCATCATACGTATGGCATTGGTTATGAAGCTGGATATCAAGGAGACACAGCGGTTACTGCGTTTGGCTGAGAGAGGGGAGCTTTATCCCAGGATACAGCGGGATGCGGCTATCATATTCTGCCTTCGGAACAGATATTCCCTGATTGATACCAATGAATTGCTGGAAGGTCTGGGGGAAGCCATCCTTTTAAAAGAAGAGGTCTGATTTGTAATCAAAAATACCGCAAGCAGCCGCAAGCCTGTAAAATGATAAGGGTTTGCGGCTGTTTTTTCTGTTCATGTTGACATATTAAATATATTTAACGTATAATTACATATAATAACCGGTTCTTGTGCATTTGAATATAAATGAGGTGTACTTTTTGGAAAAAGATAGTTTTTTGTACATGCAGCTGTATGAAGATTTGAAAAAAAAGATTGAAGATAATATATATGGCAAAGGAAGCAAGATACCCTCCGATGATGAACTGAAAAAGAAGTTCGGCGTCAGTATGATTACGGTAAAAAAAGCTTTAACCATGCTGAAGGAGGAAGGACTGCTTCAAAGGATACCGGGAGTCGGGACCTTTGTAAAGGAGCGGGCTTCGGCGGCAGAGGAGACGGTGAAGGATATTCCGTACAAAAAGATAGGTCTTGTTATGGAGCATGTATCAAGCTCCTTCGGACTGGATCTGCTTTATAGAATTGACCGTGTTGCGGAAGAAAGGGGATATAAGGTAATTCCCAGGTTTTCTTATTACAACAGGGATAAGGAAACCCAGGAAATAGAATTCCTGGTAAAATCCCAAATCGAAGGCCTGATTGTCATGCCCTGCCATGGCATCTATTATAATCCCAAGATTTTGAAATTGATTTTAGAGGGATTTCCCGTAGTTGTGATCGATAAAAAGCTGGAAGGCATCTCGGTTCCTTCTGTCCGGACAGATAATAAACAGGCTATTAAGACCCTGATGAAATATCTTTATGAACAGGGCTGCAGGAATCTGGGTTTTTTTACTGCGGAAATTATCGGAACCTCGTCGCTGCTGGAGCGCAAAAGCGGATTCTATGAAGCGGCTGCCGAATTCAGAGTTTCCTCCCTTCCGGAATGTACCCTGGTATTTGATGAAACTGTCTACCAGCATCCGCCCAGGGAAGATAATGTTGAAAAGGTAATGGAATATTTCGAATACAACCATGGGAAAATAGATGGGATCGTATGTGCGGAATACAGCCTGATGCCGGCGATTTTTGAAGCTGCCCGGCGAATGGACCTTAATATCGGCAGCGATATCAAAATATGCTGTGTCGACGGTCCTCAGGATATCCCCTATCCCCATATGAAGCAGAATGAGCTGGAAATAGCGGATAAGATAGTCGAATTGCTTCTGGCGCAGATAAAAAAAATAAGTATGGATACGGATATCATGGTTCCGGCTCTATTGATCCGTAAATAACAGAATAGTGAATAAATCATACAAGGGTAAGCTCAGATGAAACCGCTTCATTTTCTTCTGGGCTTTTTTGTTTTCCAAAATATAATATTTTGATAAAAGGCAAAGTGTACAAAAAAACATACTTAAGTATATTTAGTCTATTAAAAATGCAGCAATTATATAAATCACAAGAAAATATATACTGTTGCATTGGTGAATTTACATTGAATTTACATGTTAATAACTTAATTATTATATATAATATATAAAAACATTGTTTACAAAACAAAAAACCTATGATATGATCAATATACATGATAAGTATATTTAATTAAGTATACTTATATGAACCGCATTGTTTTGTTATACTTATTTATTCCTTACTTGAAGTATGTTTATGAGAATGTAAATTAAAAGGAGGAGAAACATGAGAAAGGCAATAGCATTAATGCTGGCAGTGATTCTTGCTGCCGGTTCACTGGCAGCATGCAGCAATTCTTCAACCAAGAAGGATGATACGAATACCCCCACACAGGGAGCTGTGAATGACGGCTCCGATGATACGTCGGAAGACGAAGATGTCAAAGAGGCTCCCGTACTTTTAGAGCAGGTTGCAGCCGGAAGCCTTCCCCCGCTGGAGGAGCGTATACCGGGACCTGAGGATGTCATGGTTGAACCTGACATATTATCATTAGGTACATACGGCGGCAGTATAACCGTAACCACTCACGATGCCGCCCGCTGGAACTGGGGCCCCTTTACCGAGCAGAGCATGTTCCGTTTTAAACAGGATGGCTCCGGTGAAGTAGAGGCTAATGTATGTAAGGATTATTATGCAAACGAGGACAGTACCGTGTGGACCATCGAGCTTAGAAAAGGGATGAAATGGTCCGACGGGCAGCCCTTTACCGCGGATGATATTATTTTCTATTATGATCATATGTCCACACCGGCGCTGAATCCGGACCGGACACCGGTCGGTGTTGATGAGACCGGATATTATCCGGCATATACTTCCAAACCGTATAACTGCTACCAGGTAATCAAGGACGGCAAGACCTATTGGGCTGAGTTTGCCAAGGTGGATGAGTATACCGTTACCGTGACCTTTGCGGCTCCGAAGCCTAATTTTCCCGAAGCGGTGGCGGTCGATAACAAATGGATGTTCCTGCCGAAGCATTTTTACATCAATTATGTTGCCCGTAAGGACGGCGTAACGGATGATGCAGCCTTCCCTCTGATTACCCAGGAGCAGGCAATTGCCAATGCAAACAGGGATTTCGGAAAGGTGTGGGAGGATTACGGCACCCTGGGCAAGGATATCGGTTACTATAACTGGGATTATGCCATCGTTCCCCAGCTCAGAAGCTTTATTGCGGTAAAGGATAACTGGAACACCGTCGGTGAGACCTATGAGCTTGTCCGCAATCCTTATTTCTGGAAGACGGACAGCGAAGGACGCCAGCTGCCTTACCTGGACAGCCTTAAGGTCGTGATCATCAATGATGCGGACCAGGTGGTATTAAAGCAGACGGCCGGTGAGATCGACGTGTCCTATGTGGAATCCGGCGATTATTCGACGGTTGCCACCGCAACACAGGCGACCCATACCGTTATTCCCTGGGCAAGACCTGATTGGCAGAGCGGTCCTGCATTGGCTCTCTGCCAGACGGTGAAGGATGAGGACAAGCGTGCCCTGTTCCAGGATATCCGTTTCAGAGAAGCGCTTTCTATCAGTGTTGACCGAAACCTCATGAATGCCACCCTGATGAACGGACAGTCTTTCCCGGCCCAGGCAGCTCCGGCGCCGGATACCCTGGGTTATGATGAGGAATGGACCGATAAGTGGACGGAATATGATGTGGATAAAGCCAACAGCCTGCTGGATGAGCTCACGGAGCCCTGGGACAGAACCGAGGGGACCTATCGCAAGATGAAGGGAACCGGCCGGGATCTGGAGATTGTTATCTCCATCTCGGATGTCTCCAAGGAAGGTGATTTTATTACCCTGCTCCAGTCAGCCTACAAGGCCATCGGTATCAAGATATCCGATAAGGTGGACGCAGAGATAGCGAAATCGATCCTGGTTAATGATATTGAAGCCAAATTTGAAGGTGTCAGCATCACTTCGCCGGCGATCCGCCCGGATATCATCGTTCCCATGCGTAATTTCAGCTGCTGGTACGGGGCTTACGGCAAGTGGTATGAAGACGGCAAGTCCACGGCCAACGGCGGCATTGAGCCTACCGGAGATATTCTGGAGCTGATCAATGCTTATGACGCCATCAAGACCGCTTACGGCAGCAGCAGAGATACCGTTGTAGAGCAGAATGTACAAAAGATATATGACCTGCATCAGAAAAACACCTGGATTATCGGCTACCTGGCACCGCTGCCCCTGAATTGGTTCATCAATAATAAGGTAAAGAATTTCCCTTCCAACATCGTATGGTCTGACGAATACAGGTTTGCCAGCATGATGCGTCCGGAGCAGTTATATCTGGCGCAGTAAAAGCAAACAGCATAATCGGGCGGCGGATTCGCCCGCCGCAGATAAATAGGTGATAGCGAATAGATTAAGGGCTTTTGTAACAGTCAGGTAAATAAAACTGCTTTGCAAAAGCCCACAGTCTATCCGGTGTAACGTATTCGGTGCATTCAGGCAGTAAATGCGGGATAACCGGATGGGTTATACGAAAGGAAGGCATATGCAGCGGAGAAGGGTTATAAGGTGATAGGCTATGGATAAATGGAAATATATCGGAAGAAGGCTTATTCTGGCTTTCTTTACATTATTAATGATAACTTTTGTGGTATTTTTTGTGATACAGCTTCCTCCCGGCGACTTTGTGGATACGATCGTCACGGATATGATCGCGCAGGGAGAAACCGTAACACCTGCGGATATTGCCGGCCTAAGGTCCATGTATAAGGTTGACCGGCCGTTTATGGAACAGTATCTGGACTGGCTGGGAGGGATCGTCACCGGTAACTGGGGCACTTCCTTTTATTATAATCAGAGCGTGCTGGTGAAGATCGGAGAAACTCTCGGCGCTACCATTATGATTTCCGTAATAACACTGGTGGTGACTTATCTGGTAGCGATCCCTATTGCGATCTATTCTGCCAAGCATCAATATTCCGCCGGAGATTACCTGTTCACCTTTATCGGCTTTGTCGGTATGGCGATCCCCCATTTCCTGCTGGCGATTCTGCTGATGTTTCTATCGTACAAATGGACAGGAAAACCGGTTATGGGATTATTCCCGGAGGGCGGAATCCATTCCTGGGCATCCTTCCTGGAATTTTTAAAAAGGCTGATCATTCCCACCATCGTAATCAGTATGTCGGGTGCCTGCAGCCTGATCAGGAGCATACGCGCGCAGATGCTGGACGAACAGGAGAAGCCGTATGTGCTGTGCACCAGGGCAAAGGGCGTCAGTGAGAGCGTGATCACCTATAAATATGAGATGCGTGCGGTGGTCAATCCTATTGTCAGCGGTCTCGGAGGAATGATATCCGGTATCTTCAACGGTTCGACCATTACCGCCATCGTACTGATGCTGCCGACCCAGGGACCGATTCTGTTAAAAGCACTGCAGTCACAGGATGTATATCTGTCCGGCGGCATATTGCTGATATCTGCGACTCTTGTCGTGCTGGGAACGCTGATATCCGATCTTTTACTTATGGTTCTGGATCCCAGAATTAAATATCTGGAGGAGAGTAAATGATGAGCCAGAATAAACAACTTGAAAAAAAGAGGGCGAAGCAGGAAAAATATTATACCTCCTCTCAGTGGCAGCTGATGGGAAGAAAGCTGCTTCGGCACAAATTAGCAATTATCAGCTTTATCATACTGATTCTGTTATACATCAATGCGATTTTTGCCAATTTCATTGCTCCGCAGGGTCTGGAGGATTATTCCGCCACTTATTCCAATGCTCCCCCGACCAAGATTCATTTGGTACATAACGATAAGCTGATCGGACCCTTTGTATACAGCTATGACATAACATATGATAAATTCCAGAATAAAATTTTTGTGGAAAATACGGAACAGCCTTATAAAATTCAGTTCTTCGTAAAAGGCACTTCTTATAAATTGTTCGGTTTTATCAAAAGCAATATCCATTTGTTCGGTATCGATAATTCCGAACTGCCGGGGGGAGCGGACAAGATTAATGTCATGATCTTCGGCGCCGACCAGCTGGGCCGGGACCTGTTCTCAAGAATACTGATCGGCAGCCAGGTATCTCTTACGGTACCGTTGATCGGCACCGTACTGTCTTTTGTGCTGGCGGTTATCATCGGCGGTATCTCCGGCTATTACGGAGGCTTTATCGATACCGTGATCCAGAGAATTATCGAGGTGATCTCCTCCTTCCCCACACTGCCCCTCTGGATGGCGCTTTCTGCCGCAATTCCCCCGGGCATCTCGGTGGTAAAGGTATTTATTTTTATCACGATCATCATGTCGCTCCTGAGCTGGCCGGGTTTGGCCAGAACGGTGCGCAGCAAGTTCCTGTCCTTAAAAAAGGAAGACTACATCATGGCTGCAAGGCTGGCTGGAGTATCGGATGCGAAGATTATTATCAAGCATCTGGTCCCTGGCTTTATGAGCTATCTGATCGTCAGTCTGACACTGGGAATACCGGGCATGATCCTGGGTGAGACCTCCATGAGCTTTCTCGGTCTTGGCATGCGTGCTCCTGCCACCAGCTGGGGCGTTCTGCTTCAGGAATGCCAGAGCATCAGTAATATAGCCAACTGTCCCTGGAAACTGATCCCGGTATTATTCGTAGGACTGGCAGTACTGGCATTTAATTTTCTCGGCGACGGTCTGCGTGATGCGGCAGACCCGTACAAATAAGGGAGGTGCCGGATGGATAAAAATGTTGTTGCAGTTGAAGATCTTAATATAAAAATAAAGCTGGATGAAGGGATACTTACACCGCTGCGGGGAATCAGCTTCGCGGTCCGGGAGAATGAGACCCTGGGACTGGTGGGGGAATCCGGCTGCGGCAAGAGCCTGACCAGTAAAGCGATCATGGGCATAAATGACAAGAAATGCCGTACGACCGGCAGAATTGTATTTCATACTGATGACGGCAGGGAGCTGAACCTGCTGGAACTAAAGTTCGGAGGACCGGAGATAAGAAGCATCCGGGGGAAGAATATCTCCATGATATTCCAGGAGCCCATGAGTTCCTTCTCGCCGCTGTTTACGATCGGTCATCAGATATCCGAATTCGTACGCCTCCACCTGACAAAGGATAAGAAGAAAGCGAGAGAAATAGCCATCGAAGCAATGCGCAAGGTAGGCATTGCAAATCCCGAAAGAAGATTCGGACAATATCCCCATGAATTCTCGGGCGGCATGCTGCAGCGTGCTTTGATTGCCATGGCGCTGGTATGCAACCCGAAGCTCCTAATTGCGGATGAACCCACTACCGCACTGGATGTGACGATCCAGGCGCAGATACTGGAGCTGATGAAGGAGCTGCAGAAGGAATACAGGATGGCGATCCTGTTTATTACCCATGATCTCGGCACAGTTGCCAGAATCTGTGACAGGGTTGCGGTGATGTATCTGGGTAAGATCGTTGAGGTGGCGACGGTGAAGGAGATATTTCAAAATCCGCTGCATCCGTATACCATAGGGCTCATGGGATCGGTGCATAAGATCGGCGGAGGCCGGGAGCGGCTGTTCTCCATCGAAGGCACCGTACCCCTGGCCATGAATCTGGAGAACCGCTGCAGCTTTTATGACCGGTGCACTTACCGGGATACCGGCAGATGCTATTGCGAGGAACCGGAGCTGTTAGAGGTATCCGAAGGTCATTATGTTGCCTGCCATATGGATTTATCCGGTAAGAATAAACTAAGCCGGTAGGAGGTGTGTTGTGTCGGAAATAATATTGAAAGTTAAGAATATGAGTAAGACCTTCTCTTCAAAAAAAGTAAATGTAAGAGCAGTCAATAATGTCAGCTTTGAAATGGCAAAAGGGGAAACCGTGGGTATCGTAGGAGAATCCGGCTGCGGCAAGACAACTCTGGGGCGCTGCATTGTACGAGCCATAGAAGCGAGCGAAGGAGAGGCGCTATATGCCGCGGAGAACGGCAGGGAATATGATCTGCAGAAGATTGACAAAAAGTCTATGAAATCCATCCGCAAGGAGATCCAGATGATCTTTCAGGATCCCTTTTCCTCCCTGGACCCCCGTATGACGGTCTATGATATTATCTCGGAGCCGCTGAAGGCCAATTATAAGCTGACTAAGAAGGAACTGGAGGAAAAGGTAAAATCCATTGCCGTTAAGGTAGGACTCAATCCCAGCTACTTAAAGCGTTATCCCCACGCCTTCTCCGGCGGACAGCGCCAGAGAATCGGGATTGCCAGGGCTCTGGTGCTTTATCCCCGCATCATCGTATGCGATGAGGCGGTATCCGCACTTGACGTATCGGTGCAGGCACAGGTGGTCAATCTGTTAAAGGATCTGCAGGAGGAGATGGGGCTTACCTATCTGTTCATCAGTCATGATTTATCGGTTATTGAGCATATATCAGACAAAGTGGGCGTAATGTATCTTGGGAGGCTGGTGGAATATGCTCCCGCGAAGGAGCTGTTCCGATCCCCCTTCCATCCGTATACCCAGGCTCTGCTGTCGGCAGTGCCTGTTGCGGATCCGACGGTTGTAAATGAAAGAATTCCTCTGGAAGGAGAGATTCCGAATCCGGCGAATCCGCCTTCCGGATGCTTTTTTCATACAAGATGCCGGTATTGTATCGATCAATGTAAAACCTACGAGGTTGAATTCAAAGAAAAGGAGCCGGGACATCTGGTCGCATGCCACAGGGCGGATGAGCTTGATCTGCGGGGCATCACCGGCTGAGGCGGCCGGTGGCTGTGAAGGATTTCCCCATATAAAATATGATAATGAATAAGAACTCAGAGAAGAAAGAACTGGTTATCTTTATTGACAGCGGAGATACGCTGGTGGATGAATCCACAGAAATCAGGGACGGAGCAGGAACCGTACTGAAAGCCGGACTCTACCCGGGTGCGGGGGAGACCCTGGCGAAGCTTTATGAAAGCGGATATACCATCGCCCTGGTTGCTGACGGGACAAAGGCTTCCTTCGATAATATCTACTCCCAATGGGACCTGGATTACTGCTTCCATGCAAAAGCGATCTCCGGAGAGCTGGGACAGGAAAAGCCGGCTCCGGTTATGTTCCGGCATGCCATGGAAGACCTGGGATTAACCGACAGTGATACGAGCCGCATCGTCATGGTGGGGAATAACCTGAAACGTGACATTGCCGGCGCCAACCGGTTGGGAATCATCTCGGTCCTGGCAGCCTACAGTCCCCGGTATGTGATGCAGCCGGACAATGAAGAAGAGACACCGGATTATGTAATTGCCGCACCGGAGGAGCTGTTCGAGCTGGCAGAGCTGCTGGAGCGTCAGATCAGGAACAGGAGAATCTGCAGCAAAAAGCAGCCGTAGGCCGTGCAGGAGCAGGATACGGTAATAACAAGGAGAGGAGTGGGGAATATGTGGATGGCAGAGCACAGTTTATATAAGGAAGATTATGAACTGGCATTAAAATATGCACCGCACCTGTATTATGATAAGAACGAGCCCTTTGCCGTCAACCGGATCGGTTACAGCATTTTCCGCCAATCAGGGAGGAGCAAATCCTTCGAGCGGGATATACTCGTTAGCCCGGAGAAGGCTGCTTATGTAATCGAATACCAGCTTTATTATGATTTTGACATCCAGCACATGTATGATCTGGAACATGTCTGGATATATGTGGGATATAACGGCGAGGTAGCGGACGCCGAAGCCAGCGCCCACGGTTCCTGGATGAACTGTTTCCGTTATTTGGGAGCGCTGGAGGAAGGGACGCATATACCGGTCTATGTACAGCCGGGAAAACATGCCATGCTGCCGGACGGGAAGCTGTTCTGCCTGTTCGGTGACTGTGCCGCAGCCTGCAATAAGGCGGCCGGAACAAGCGGCCTTCTGGTGACGAAGCTTTACCGGGATATTATAGTGAAGGATTCCTATATGGACCTTCAGGTGTGCAATTACATCAGAGAGAACTATTCCTTCGAACCGAGCCTGGAATTCTATCCGGCAGCTTATCCGGAGGATATTATCATAACCTGGGAGGAGCTGTATTGTTTCATCCCGGTGAGAATCAATAAATTGCTTGCGGACCTGGGGCTTGGCAGGGCATAGGAATGCCTCCTGCAGCTTGCATATGTCAGACAAAATGAAAGAAGTAAGGAAAGAGGTTCCTATGGTTGAGAAAATAATACTTGTATTTAAAACACATGTTGACATCGGTTTTACAGATCTGTCTGCCCGGGTCATCGATAAATACGCCGGCTCCATGCTGAAGGAAGTAATTGCAACCTGCAAAGCAACACAGCATATGGGTAAGCTGCAGTATGTCTGGACGGTACCTTCCTGGCTGCTCAAGATTATGACCGAGCGGTGCGGTGAAGATCTGAAACAGGAACTGGATTGCTTAATTGACCGGGGACAGATTGTATGGCATGCATTGCCCTTTACCTCCCATACGGATTTTTGCAGTGCGGAGGAATATATCGAAGGCCTGCGGTTTGGAAGGGAATTGTCAAAGGCATACCATAAGCCCTATCCTCTGTCGGCCAAGATGACGGATGTCCCGGGACACGGAATTATGCTGCCTGCAATTCTTGAAGGGGCGGGAGTAAAGTTTCTGCATCTTGGCTGCAATGCGTTTGCAACTCCGCCAAGGCTTCCCCTGTTATTTTACTGGCAGGCGCCCGGCGGCGAACAGGTGCTTACCATGTATAATAAGGGAGGTTACGGAAGTTCTGTGCTTCCGCCCCGGGACTGGGATTACCCGGTGTGGATGGCTCTGATGCAGACCCAGGACAACTGCGGGCCGCAATCTGCCAAAATGATGGAGAAGCTGGTGAATGGTATCCGGGAAAAGCATTCGGAGGTTGAAATTGTATGCGGTTCCATGGATGATTTTTATAAGGAGCTTATGAAATATGACTTATCAAAGCTTCCGGTGGTCGGCAAAGACCTGGGGGATACCTGGATTCATGGAATCGGCGCATATCCCAGGGAGGTGGGCATGGTACGGGAAGCACGGGAAAAAAGCCGGAGGCTTCAGGCGATCCGTGCCAAGCAGATACTTGAGCAGGGGACCGGACCTTCTGACCGGACAACGGAGCTGTTAGACCGGTATTATGAGAATATATGCCTTTTTGAAGAGCATACCTGGGGAGCTGATGTAAAGACCTGGCTGGGACCCGACCGGGTGTATTGCAAGAAGGATTTTACGGAGGAAAGAAAAAAGGACAATTATAAATTCATGGAACGCTCCTGGCAGGAACAGAGTGAACGGGCCGAACAAAGCGTACAGGATATCCGCAGGCTGAAAATACGGCTGGAGCAGGACGGTCCCGGAACAGCTTTCCTGTTTAATCCGGGCAGCAGTGAGTATACCGGCTGGGTTTCTCTGGAGGAGATGGACGGGGAGCTTTCCGGTCACGGTGTAAGCCTTTGGGATAAAAGCCTTCCCTTAACAAAAATTGACGGCAAATGGCACTGCTTTGTAACGAAGCTGCCTCCCTTTGTGACGGTTCCCTTAAGGATTGAGAATGCTCCTTCCCATCAGGATAAGCTTTATCTTACCGAGGAGGGGGATTACATCCATGCGGAAAATCACAGGTACTGCCTGACCTTTTCCCGGATGACGGGGGATATTACCGAGCTCTATGACAGAAAGCTTGGAGCTGCGCTTTTAAGGCAGCAGGGAAGAAAATCGGTATTTGGCTATCAGTATGACCGCTATGGCATCAAGGATGTAACCGCCTACTTAAGGGACTATGCTTACCGCTTTTCCGACTGGGGGGTTAAGGATTACGGACGGGAAGCGTATCCCGAGTGCAGGCATAAGACTTACTATCCGTCCTTCAAAGCCTTCCGTATAGAACAGGATACCGTAATCCTTTGCTATGAGAACCTGGAGAGTGTGGAAAAGTACGGTGACGCAAGGCGGGTAATACTTGAGATTACACTGCCCCCGGCAGGAGAAGAGCTGTTCGTCAGTGTCCGGCTGACAGGAAAGAGTGAAACACCCTATATTGAATCAGGTTCGTTCCTGCTTCCTGCTGCTCCGGAGTTGAAGAGATACCGAGTGAATAAGCCGAATGTGGTATTGGACCCCTCTGCCGATATCCAGGAGAATGCAAATCATGCCCTGTACTGTCTTGAGAATTTTATCTCGGCAGAGGATGAGAAGCATGGGATATGTGTGATACCGCAGGATACTCCGCTGGCCGCCCTTGGAGATACCGGGATATATAAGTTCAGGAAGGAATATGTACCTCCCAGGGAGCCGGTGATCCACTTTAATCTCTTTAATAACATGTGGGGTACGAATTTTCCCCAATGGCTGGGGGGCGATATGAGCTTTCGCTATATCCTGTTCGGGTATGAAGCCATACATGAGGATGAAGTTCCGGAACGCAGCGCCATGCTGAAGGAAGGGATAGAGCTTACAGGGAATCGGCTTACGGAGGAGTGCGTGCGGTTCCCGGAACATATGCAGTTAATCAATGTGAGGGAGACAAAGGACGGCATGATTGTCCGTATGAAGGAGCTTTCCGGCAGACCGGGGGTCGGGACCCTTCGGGTCGACGGCTTTGGTATCGAACCTGTGGATCTGATGAACCGGACCGCGGGCAAAATTACGGAAGGAGTATGTGATTTTGAAACCAGACCTTACGGAATCTACTCTTTCCGATTATTCAAAACAAAGAAAGAATAAGAAGGCAGGGATTTAAATGAAGCTGACATATTATGGCACGGCAGCGGGAGAAGGCTGGCCGGGGCTGTTCTGCAATTGCGGACTGTGCAGGGAAGCCCGGCGGCTGAAGGGAAAGAACATCAGAACCAGATCACAGGCATTGGTCAACGATGACCTGCTGATTGATCTGACACCGGATACGAATCTGCACAGCCTGTTTTACGGACTTGACCTTGAGAAGGTGGACCACCTTCTGGTGACACACAGCCACGCGGATCATTTTCATCCTGCGGAGCTGGAGCTGTTGAGGGAGCCCTTTGCCCATAACCGTCCCGGGATATTCCATATCTATGGCAACGACAGGGTCAGGGACAGAATATGGAAGGAGGTCCCTGATGTAGAACTGGCGGAGAACAGATTTGCTTTTCATAAAGCGCTTCCCTTTCAGCCGGTGACAATAAAGGATTATACCGTGGTTCCCCTGCGGGCATTGCATGACAGGAGGGAAGAATGCCTGTTCTACCGGATCACACAGGGAGACAGAACGATACTCTACGCTCATGATACCGGAGCCTTTCCGGAGCAAACCGTGGAATACCTGAAGAAAGACCGGATACATCTTGACCTGGTAAGCCTTGACTGTACGACACAGAGTGAACCGGACGGCAAAAACCATATGGGGCTTGCGGATGCGGTAAGGGAGAAGCAGAGGCTGACAGAGCTGGGATTGGGAGACGGGCATACCAGATGGATCGTAAATCATTTTTCCCATAACGGACTCTGGCTGCATGACAGAATGGTGGAAGAGGCCGGGAAGGCAGGCTTTGAAGTATCCTATGACGGAATGGCGGTTGAGATTTAAGGGGAAGCGGGACGTTCCTGCATACGGCAGCGGTTGATTGAGGTTATTTTTAAAACAACAAGAGGATTATGGAAAGAGGTCGGCGGATGTATAAGGAATTGCTCCGGGAACTGGCGGAAATGAATATCGTATCCACCTTAATAAGATTGCTCCTTGCATTGGTCTGCGGCGGTATTCTCGGTATAGAACGGGGCAGAAAGAAAAGACCGGCCGGATTTCGTACCTACATGCTGGTATGCCTGGGAGCTGCTCTGGTGATGATGACCAATGAATACATATACAAGATCTATGGTACGGTGGATCCGTCCCGGATGGGAGCGCAGGTAATCAGCGGAATCGGCTTTCTGGGAGCGGGTACGATCATTGTTACCAGATACAACCGTGTGAAGGGGCTGACGACAGCAGCGGGACTATGGGCCGCGGCCTGCATCGGGCTTGCCATCGGTATCGGATATTACAGCGGGGCGGTCATCGGCTGTATCATGATATTCGTTGCAATGGCGGCGCTGCATAATGTGGATGAGCGTGTCATGGCGGATACAAAGGTACTTAACCTGTATGTGGAATTTGAAAAGCTCGCCTATATCAGTAAATTTATCGAGTATATTAAGGAACTGAATATTAAGATCAGCGATCTTGAGATAACGAGATCCAATGCGGTGGAAGAGACCGGTGTCGCAGCCCTTATCTCCGTCAAGCTGCCGAAAAAGCAGTCCCATGCCGCGATTATCAGCCTTCTTCATGCAGCCGACGGGATTAACAATATAGAAGAGGTCTAGCACCGGACAGCCTGTGTCTGCGGGGCTGATGCAGATACAGGTTATTATAATAAGCCGCGGATAAACAAAACTGCCGCATCCGTTAGCCGGTGCGGCAGTTTTGAAAAATAGTAAGACTTATAAAGTGATTTCGGATAATAGTACCGGGCGGTTCTCTGCCAGGGATTTCTTTGCGGCTTTTGCAATCAGTACCGGCTGCAAGCCGTCGTTGATATTCACCGGAACCGGGGTATTGTTCATTATGGCCTGGACGAAGAGTGATATTTCCCTGGAGAAGGAAGCCATATAGCGTTCCAGGAAGAAATACAGGGGCTTCTCGCCGGTAACGCCGTTCACCGTACTCAGGACGGCTGTGGAGGGAGAATCATTGGTAACCGCAACCTGACCCTTGGAGCCGAATACCTCGGCGCGCTGATCATAGCCATATTCGGCCCGGCGGGAATTATCGATAACGGCAAGAGCGCCGTTGGCAAGCTTCATTGTTATAACGGCGGTATCGATATCGCCGGCATCCTTAATGGCGGGGTTGACAAGGGCAGTGCCGCTTGCATATACTTCGACCACATCACTGGAGGTTAAGAAACGTACCATATCAAAATCATGGATCGTCATATCCAGGAACATGCCGCCCGATACCCTGACATATTCCAGGGGAGGAGCCTCCGGATCCCGTGAGGTTACTTTTACAATATGTACATCACCGATCTTCCCTTCCGCAACTGCTTTGCGGACTGCCTCGAAGTTGTGGTCAAACCGGCGGTTGAAGCCAACCTGGAATTTTACACCGGAGTCTTTTAAGACCTCCATCACCGCTTTGATTTTGGCCAGATCCTGAGAAATAGGCTTTTCGCAGAAGACATGCTTATTCGCCCCGATTGCTTCGACAGCGATATCCGCATGAGTGTCCGTAGAGGAACAGATGAGCACAGCCTCGATGCCGCCATCCTTTAAGATATCCCGGTAATCGGAATAGATATTCTGAATTCCCAGGCCTTTAGCCCAGGTCACGGTCGCTTCGTTCATATAGGGATCTGCGATTGCGGTGACCCTGGCATCCTTTACGTGATAGGTAATACTCTCCGCATGAACTTTACCGATTCGTCCTGCACCAATGATACCGATGTTTATCATGACTTTATATCCTTCCCTTCGGATTGGTATATTTTTATTATAATAATTGGATTATAGCATGATATTACTTAAAACACAACAAAAAGTTAATAAAAATATACGTATAATAAATTGAATCATACCTAAAATTATTAATAATATTGATTTATTACTGAAATATGATAATATGGTACTATATACATAGTGTGAAAGCAGCACCTTTTCAGAAGTATAAAGCAGCTTCTGATTACTTGTATTAACGGAATGAAAGCTGTTCCGATAATCGGATACACGGTGCAGAAGCAGCACTTTTTGTCAGAAGGAAAGAACTTCCGACAACTTATACACGGTGCCGGAAAACACTAGTATTATCGGAACGAAATACTTGTTTCTGATACTCATAATCAGTGATAAATCGGAGGTTGGTTCGATGGGAATGAAGTCTATTAGGATAAAGCAGATGGAGCAGTATATCCTGGAGCATGATCTGGTATCCATGGAGGATCTGCGTCAAAAATTTAATATATCGATCAATACGGTTCGACTGGACGTTGCCCAGCTTGCAAGCAAGGGAGTTATCCGCAAGGTATACGGGGGCGTCTGCAGTAACCAGAAAGGGAATCTCATTCCTTTTGAAGAAAGACAGGCGAAGAATATCCAGGGTAAGATTGCTGTGGGCAAGGCTGCTGCAAAGCTGGTGACAGACGGTGATATCATCTATATCGATTCCGGAACGACCACCATGTATCTGATGGAATACCTCACGGAATGCAGTAATGTTACGGTGATTACCAATAATCTCAATGTCATTAACCGTTCCATACCCATACTCAATGTAACTGTCATCTGCCTGCCCGGAACCTTTGAGAGGAAGACCAATTCCTTTGCTTCTGCAGATACGGCCCGCGCTTTGGAAAAATATAATATTAGAAAAGCTTTTATGGCTTCTTCCGGAATCACGGAGAACGGCATGGTTACCAATGCTTCCCCACTGGAATATGAGATTAAGAAAGCAGCGCTTGAAAACAGCAGGGAAGCGTATCTGATGATTGATTCAACAAAGTTCGGCAGGAGCGGAATGCTGACTTATTCCGACCTGTCAGAGATGGACAGGATCATTGTTGATGAGAATGTGAATCCGGGACTCCTTTCCCTGTTGGAAAAAAAGAATGTGGAGGCAGTCATAGCAAAGCTTGCTTAAGACCAAGGCCTGAGAATATACCTGAGATAATATACCCCGCTTAGTAAGTCTGTCTTACTTGCGGGGATTTTTTGTTTGCAATATGGTACGATTTCATTGACTAATAGTGACATATATGGTAACTTATTATTAAATACTTGTTAAGTTGCTATATTTTTTGTAACATGGAGAAAGGTGGTATTACTTGTGTCACTAGTCAGCATGAGAATGCTTCTGTCTGAAGCGGAGCAGAAAAATTATGGAGTCGGTGCCTTCAGCATAGCCAATATGGAGATGATTATGGGAGCGGTCCAGGCTGCCGAAGAATGTTCATCCCCACTGATATTACAGATCGCCCAGGCAAGACTTCCTTATTCCCCGCTGCATCTCATCGGTCCCATGATGGTGGCGGCAGCCAGACAGGCAGCGGTTCCGGTTGCGGTCCATTTTGATCACGGGCTGGATCCGGAGGTGATCGGAAAGGCTCTGGAACTGGGTTTTACCTCGGTGATGATCGATGCATCCCATCTGCCCCTCCGTCAGAATATTGAATTAACTGCAAAGGTCAAGAAGATGGCGGACAGCTGCGGAGCGGCAGTTGAAGCGGAGGTGGGCCAGCTTGGCATTAGCGAGGACGGTTCTGCGGACGGCGGAATGTTTTTTTCCGATCCTTATGAGGTAAAGAGCTTATATGAAGCTACCGGCGTGGATGCCATTGCCTTATCCATCGGCAATGCCCACGGTTTATATACAAAAGAACCCAGGTTGAATTTTGACCTTCTTGCCGAAACCAGAAGACTGGTTCCCGTACCGCTGGTATTACACGGAGGCTCAGGTATCAGTCCTGAGGATTTCCGGCGCTGCATCCGGTCAGGAGTAAGAAAGATCAATATCGCAACCGCGAATTTCATGGCAGTGGAGAAGGCGGCAAGAAGCTACGCGGGCAGAGAAAAAAGAGATTATTTTATATTAAGTTCCTCCCTGGCGGCAGGAATGAAGGAGAATGTAGCGGAACATATAAATATATTTCAAAGTAATAACAGATAAGGAGGCAATGAAATGGGGTATATAGAGTTTGCCGGTGACAGGATGTATGATATCGTACCGGTTGGCAGAGTGGCAATTGACTTTAATCCGGTGGATTATTACAAGCCGCTTTCCGAATGCACTACCTTTAAAAAGTACATTGGAGGCTCCCCGGCCAATATTGCGGTGGGTATGGCGAGACTCGGCAGGAAGGTGGGCTTTATTGCACGGGTATCGGAGGATCAGTTCGGAGATTTTGCGGTGAATTATTTTAAGAAGGAGGGCATCGATACCTCCCGTATGTTCAGATGCAGGAACGGTGAGAAATTGGGGCTTACCTTTACCGAGATACTGAGTGAGACACAGAGCAGCATTCTGATGTACCGCAGCGGGGCGGCAGATCTGCAGCTGGAGCCGGAGGATATTGATGAAGAATACATAGGGAATACCAAAGCGATCCTGATCTCCGGTACGGCGCTTGCCATGAGCCCCAGCAGGGAAGCTGCCTTAAAAGCCATGTATCTGGCGAAAAAACTGAATACCAGGATCATCTTTGATATCGATTACCGGCCGTATAGCTGGAATAATACGGATGAAACGGCCATTTACTATTCCATGGTGGCACAGAACAGTGATATTATCCTTGGCTCCAGGGAAGAATTTGATCTTGCACAGAAGCTGGCAGCTCCCGGCTTCGATGACAGGCAGTCTGCCGCTTATTGGCACCGGCAGGGGGTGAAGATCGCAGTGATCAAGCATGGCAAGGAAGGCTCCGCCGCGTATCTCCCGGACGGAAGCTGTTATGAAATCAAGCCCTATCCCGTGAAGCTGTTAAAATCCTTCGGCGGCGGCGACGGTTACGCGTCTGCTTTTCTGCATGGCATATTCGAGGGATGGGATATCAGGGAATGCCTGGAATTCGGCAGTGCCTCCGCCGCACTTCTCGTTGCCAGCCATGCCTGCTCCGAGGATATGCCGTCCGTGGCCAAGATCAGGGCCTTTATTCAGGACAGCAGGGAAAATATGGTGCAGTCACAGGAAGCGGAGGTGCAGGGATGCTGAATTATCCGGAGTTTAGTCAGGAAGGAATAAAGGTAATATCCAGAATAGACGGAATCAACAAAAACATGCTGATGGATATTACAGTATACAGAATAAAAAAAGGTATGTCCTGCAAATTTCATGAGACGGATAAGGAGACAGCATTATTACTGCTGGAAGGCTCGGTGGAGTATGAGTGGATGTCCGGGGCGGAGAGTGCGGACAGAACGGATGTATTCACCCAGGCCCCTTATTGCCTGCATGTCTGCAGGGATACCGGGATTTCGGTGACCGCCCTCAGGAACAGTGAGCTTCTGGTACAGTCCGCCCGGAATGAGAAGCTGTTCCCGGGCCGCTTTTACAGACCGGAAGATTGCAGGATCGAGCTAATGGGCGATAAGCAGTGGGAGGGTACGGCAAGACGCGAGGTCCTGACTATATTTGATTATAATACGGCTCCATATTCCAATATGGTCATGGGAGAGGTCATTACCAAAGCAGGAAGATGGTCCAGCTATATTCCCCACAGTCATCCCCAGCCCGAGGTATATTATTATAAATTCGACAGACCCCAGGGCTTTGGGGCCTGCTTCATCGGCAGCGGGGTATATAAGGTATGTGACGGTGCTGCTGCCGCCATACCCGGAGGATTGACCCATCCCCAGGCGGCAGCGCCGGGCTATAACATGTATTATTGCTGGATGATCCGGCATCTTGATAACAATCCCTGGAAGACACGTGAGAATGATCCGGCACATGTATGGTTATTAGATGAATAAAAGGGAGGACTTTATATGGGAAAATTAACAATGACGGCAGGCCAGGCGCTGGTAAAATTCCTGGATAACCAGTATGTCAGCCTGGATGGCAGGGAGAATAAGTTCGTCGAGGGTATCTTTACGATCTTCGGGCATGGTATCGTATGCGGCCTGGGGCAGGCTCTTCAGGAGCGGACCCATGGGCTTAAGATCTACCAGGGACGGAATGAACAGGGTATGGCACATGCTGCGGCAGGCTTTGCAAAGCAGAGCAACCGCAGAAGGCTTCTGGTATGCGCCTCCTCCATCGGGCCCGGAGCGGCGAATATGATAACGGCGGTAGCGGATGCCACAGCCAATAATATACCTCTATTGGTATTTACCGGCGACACCTTTTCTACCAGACAGCCGGATCCGGTGCTTCAGCAGATCGAGCAGCTCCATGATGCTTCCATTACCACAAGTGATGCCTTCCGCCCCGTATCCAGGTACTGGGACAGGGTAAACCGCCCGGAACAATTGATGCTTGCCATGATCAATGCCATGAGGGTCCTTACCGACCCGGAGAAAACCGGCGGAGTATGCATCACCCTGCCCCAGGACGTACAGGGAGAGGTGTTCGGCTTTCCCGATTATTTCTTTCAGAAACGTGTGCACAGAATCGCCCGGAGGAATCCGGAGGAGGAAGAGATAAAGGAAGCGGCGGAAGTAATTCTCAGGAAGAGATACCCCCTGGTGATTATCGGAGGCGGTGTCAGATATTCCGAGGCCGGTGCCGAAGCAGCCCGGTTCTGCGAACGGTATCATATCCCCTTTGCCGAGACCCAGTCGGGCAAAAGTGCCGTTGCCTCCTCTCATCCGCTGAATCTGGGAGGGATAGGCGTTACCGGTAATTATGCGGCTAATTCCATTGCGGAACAGGCGGACCTGATCATCGGAATCGGCACCAGGTTAACGGATTTTACAACGGGCTCCAAGGAGCTGTTCCGTAATCCTGAGGCAGAGTTCCTGCTGATCAATGTATCCGGCTATCATGCACGGAAGCTGGATGCCCATCCGGTGGTCGCCGATGCCAGAAAAGGAATCGAAGCTCTGATGGCAGAGCTTTCAGAGAGTACCTACCGGTCCGCGTATACGGAGGAGATCCTCCGGGCTAAGAACAGCTGGGCCAAGGAAATGGAAGCCTTAACAAGCCTTGATTACGGAGAGGCCTATGTTTCCCCGGTCAGTGCAAAAGAAGAAGGGATCGAAGAAGAATTTATAGCGGCGACCGGCGGTGTCCTCACCCAGACAGCCGCTATCGGAATCATCCGCCGATTGATCGAGGAGGATGCCATCATCGTCGGTGCCTCCGGAAGCCTGCCGGGAGATCTGCAGAGGATGTGGACCACGGATGCCGGGGATTCCTATCATATGGAATACGGTTATTCCTGCATGGGCTATGAAATCGCTGCCGCTTTCGGTGCCAAGCTTGCGGAGCCGGACAGAGCCTGCTATGCCATGCTGGGAGACGGAGCCTTTATGATGCTCCATTCCGAGATAGCCACAGCGATTCAGGAGAGAAAAAAGATTACGGTACTCCTGTTTGATAACTGCGGTTTCGGGTGCATCAATAACCTTCAGATGGGAAAGGGCATGGAAAGCCTGGCTACCATGTTCCGGTACCGCAATACCGCTACCGGCGGCCAGGATGATGGGTTAATCACCACCGACTTTGCCATGATCGGCAGAGGCTACGGAATGGCTGCTTATACCGCAAGGACGGCAAAAGAGCTCAGGGAAGCGCTGACGGCAGCCAGGAACAGGCCGGAACCGGTTCTGATCGATATCAAGGTATTACCCAAGTCCATGACGGACGGTTACGGCTCCTGGTGGCATGTGGGCATCGGTGATAATGACAGTAATCCGAAAATCAAAGAGGCGTACCGGGACCGGATGCAGCATCTTGAGACAGCAAGGCTGTACTAATATATCGTCCGTAAACGGACCGGGCAGATTACTGTCCGGGCTTTCGGATGCAGCATCCGGAAAGCTTCGGCGCAGTACTGTCTGCCAATAAGAATGGAGGAGTGAAACGATTATGGATAAGGATAGAATAAAGCTTGGAATTGCACCCATCGGCTGGACTAATGACGATATGCCGGCGCTTGGCGGTGAGAACACCTTCGAGCAGTGCATCAGTGAGATGGCGCTGGCAGGGTTTACGGGATGTGAAGTGGGCAACAAATACCCCAGGGATACGAAAGTTTTGAAAGAAGCCCTGGAGCTGCGGGGAATGCGTATCGCCAGCAAGTGGTTCTCCTCCTTCCTGGCTACCGGGCCTTATGAGGAAACCGAGACGGAATTTATCAAAGAACTGGACTATCTGGAAGCCATGGGGGCCGACCGGATCAATGTGTCCGAACAGAGCCATTCGGTACAGGGTTTTGAAGAACTGTCCATCTTTGATAATAAGGTTTATTTTACCGATGGGGAGTGGTGCAGGCTGTACGGCGGATTGAACAGGCTTGGCAGGATAGCGGCGGACCGGGGCTTTAAATTATGCTTCCATCACCATATGGGTACCGGTGTCCAGACAATCGCGGAGACCGGACGCCTGCTTGAGAATACGGAGAAGGATCTGGTATTCCTGTGCTATGATACGGGGCATTTTACTTTTTCAGGAGAGGATCCGCTGGACATATTAAGAGAATTTCCTGACCGTATCGGCCATGTGCACCTTAAGGATGTAAGACCGGAGGTACTGAAAAAAGCAGCGGAGGGAAGATGGTCCTTCTTAAAATCCGTAAGGGAAGGGGTATTTACCGTACCCGGAGACGGAAGCATTGATTTTAAGGCGGTATTCGAAGAGCTTGACCGCAGCGGTTATGAGGGCTGGCTTCTGGTAGAAGCGGAGCAGGACCCGGCAAGGGCAAACCCCTTTCAATATGCAAAAATGGCAAGAAGCTATATCGGACAGCTGCTTCATATCTGAGGCCGGCCTTTATTCATCCATGGGAAATCATGCTGAGGCAATACATAGTTTCAAAGGATTAAAATAATAATTGAAAGGTGTGACGTTAAATTGGAAAAGCTAAAATATTTTGCAGGCGGACTGTTCAGGGAATCCAAGACAGAGAAATATACCGAGGTATATAACCCGAGCACGGGTGAGGTAACTGCTCTGGTTCCCTGCTGCACCGCCCCGGAAGTGGAGGAAGTCATCGGCATTGCCAGGGAAGCCTATGCCGGCTGGTCAAGGGTCCCGGTTGTAAAGCGTGTCCAGGTATTATACAAGCTTCGCAGTCTGATTGATGAGCACATGGAGGAGCTGACTTTTCTTGTTGCCCAGGAGCATGGCAAGGTCTGGGAAGAAGCGCAGGGTGACGTGCTGAAGGCGAAGGAGGGGACGGAGCTTGCCTGCTCTGCTCCGAGCCTGATTCTGGGAGAATCGCTGATGAATGCCTCCAGCGGCTTTGATACCGTGTTATACCGGGAATCCATCGGTGTATTCGCAGGAATCGTACCCTTTAATTTTCCTGCCATGATCCCCATGGGATGGATGACTCCCATGTGCATCGCCGCCGGTAATACCATCATACTTAAGGTATCAAGCTCCACGCCGAGAACGGCGCTCCGATTTGCGGAGCTTTATAAGGAAGCCGGACTTCCGGACGGAGTACTGAATATAGTCACCTGCAGCAGGAATGAAGCGGAGATCTTCCTGACGCATCCTCATGTAAAGGGTATTTCCTTTGTGGGATCCACAGAAGTAGGGAAGCATATCTATTCCGTGGCGGCCATGCACGGCAAGAGGGTACAGGCACTATGTGAAGCGAAAAACCATGCCTTGGTGCTTAAGGATGCGCCTATTGACCGTACGGCTGCCGGTATCATCAATTCTGCCTTCGGCTGCGCAGGAGAACGCTGTATGGCATTGCCGGTGGTTGTGGCCGAGGAAGAGATTGCGGATGCTCTTGCGGATAAGCTGGCAGAACTGGCCAAGGGGCTGAAGCTGGGACCGGCATATGATAAAACCTCGGCATTGGGTCCGGTAATCAACCTGCAGCATAAGTTGAATATCCTTAACTGGATTCAGCAGGGAATCAGGGAAGGTGCACGGCTTGTTCTGGACGGCAGGGATACGGCAGTAAAGGGCTATGAGAACGGCTTTTATCTGGCTCCCACCATATTTGACCATGTTACGGAGGATATGTCCGTCGGTGCCTGTGAGATCTTCGGACCGGTGCTGTGTATTAAGAGAGTAAAAAGCTTTGAAGAGGGCCTGACCCTGATGAACAACAACCCCTTTGCCAACGGTTCCGTCATCTTTACGCAGAACGGCTATTATGCCAGGGAATTCGCGGAGCGGACCCATGGGGGCATGGTGGGGATCAACGTGGGCATTCCCGTTCCGGTGGGGGTATTCCCGTTCTCGGGACATAAGAACTCCTTCTTTGGAGATCTGCACTGCCTGGGCAAGGACGGAATCAAATTCTTTACGGAGAGTAAATGTGTCACCACCCGCTGGTTCGATGAGGAAGAGATGAAAAAGACTGCCGTATCAACCTGGGACGGAACAATCTGACCTAAGATAAGGAAAGGAGAGGCAGAGACGGTTAATTAGTATCTGCAGGAATAATAATGAACTTAGGGAAAAAGCTTATAAGGCACAAAAGTGATAAGAAAGTCAGGGAAACAGACAAAAGGTCCGGGATGGGATTCCTTCAGAGAGTGAACAGCATCCGGGCCAAATTAACTCTTGCATTTTTAGTTCCGGTGGTTCTGATTATTATCCTTGGGGTTCTGTCCTACACCAAAGCATCCAAGGGTCTGATTGAAAGCTATGAGAGCTCGACTATGTCCAATATGTCCAACATTGTGAAGTATCTGGATTTTGGATTTAAGACCATATCCTCCAAGGCTGAGATATTAAATTCCGATAAAGTGCTTCAGAACTATTATTCCGGATCATATAAGGATGACAAACAGGAGGAAATGGCCCGTTTTAAAGAGGTCCAGTCCTCGGTCACCACGAATATCCTCTCAGAGGAGTATATCGTGAACATCTATCTGCTCTCTAATTACGGCACCGGTATCTCCGGTAACGGTACCATCAGCTCACGTTTGATTTATGATGACTTTGTTGCCGGTGAGGAAGGCAGCCGGTTTGTGGAGGGCAGTCTTGGCGAACAATGGGTAGGAATACACCCGTATCTGGATCAGCAGTCCATGACGACGGAGAAGGTGTATGCGATCAGCTATATGAGGTATCTGTACAGTGCCGCCAAAAAGACGATCGGATGCATCGTACTGGATGTGGATTATGATTATGTGAAGGATACCTTGGTAGAAAGCGGTTTTCCGGAAGGAAGCGTCATCGCATTTATTACAAAGGACGGAAGGGAGATCGTATCCGGAACCGTCCCGGAGAATTTTAAGTTTACCGAGCAGGAGTATTATAAGAAGGCAATCGCCGGGTCAGAGAGCAAGGAAGGAAACGAATATGTAACCTTCAATGGCACGGATTATTTATTTGTCTATACCGGAATTGAAACCGGCGGCAGCCTGCTGTGTGCCGTTATTCCCAAGGAGGTAATCGTAGGGCAGGCGGATGAATTAAAGAATATTACCTTCATTGTAGTGATCCTGGCCAGTCTGATTGCTATTGTCCTGGGAAGCCTAATGGCGTTCGGCTTCAGTAATGTCATTCATAAAATTAACGGAGTCCTTCACAAGGTAGAGGCGGGAGACCTGACCGGAGCTCTCTCCCTGAAGAGAAAGGATGAATTTAGGATCCTAAGTAAAAGCATCAATGACGTAATCGGCAGTATGACGAAGCTGATCATGAAAATGACGGGGACCAGCAGCACCGTATCAAAATCCGCCTCGGACGTATCCGCAAGCTCCGGTATCCTGGTTGATGCCACAAGGAACATATCGGATGCGGTGAATGATATTGAAGCGGGCGTTACCCAGCAGGCTGTGGATGCGGAGGGCTGTCTTCACCGGATGGCGGACCTTGCACAGAAGATCAGCGTGCTCTATGACAGTACCCATAATATCGAGCAGATTGCAGGCAATACAAGAGAAATCATAGATAACGGAATGGGCATAGTGGATTATCTTGGCTTGAAAGCGAAGGATACCACCGATGTTACCCGGACTGTAATTACGGATATCGAAAGCCTTGCCAGGGAATCCAGATCCATCGCCGGTATCATCGTGACCATCAATGAGATTGCAGGTCAGACCAACCTGCTGTCCCTGAACGCTTCCATAGAGGCGGCCAGGGCAGGAGAATACGGGAAAGGCTTTTCTGTGGTTGCCGAAGAGATCCGAAAGTTGGCTGACCAGTCCCTGAAGGCCTCCAATGAAATTGCTAAGATCATTCAGAAAATTGAGGAGCAGACCGGCAGAACCGTATCTACGGCAAGACATGCGGAAAGTATCGTATCCTCCCAGGAGGATGCCCTGATCAGTACGGTTAATGTATTCACGGATATCAATAAACACGTTGAAAACCTCACCGATAATCTGAATCAGATAGCCGGCGGCGTAGAAGATATCGAGAATGCGAAGGAGGATACCTTGCGGGCGATTGAAAGCATATCCGCCACCGCGGAAGAGACGGCAGCTGCGGCGGAACAGCTGAGCGTCACGGCGGAGAAACAGCTGGAGGAGGTCAACAGGCTGAATGATGTGGTGCAGCAGCTGAATAACGACGCCATAGATCTGGAAGAGGCGGTGAAGGTATTTAAGATCAATTGATATCACATATGGGAGACCGGTTCCTGCGAAGGCACCGGAACAGGAAATTTATTCATTTTATAAGCGATAAAGGATTTTTCAATATTACAGCCTTGAATCCGCAGAAAGGATCAGGGCTGTTTTCTTGCGGTCAAAAATACACGGATTGCAGACCAAACAATAGCTATGTGCTGGTATACTTTCTCTAAGGGTACTTATGCCTGGAAGATCTGAGGCCGTTCTGTGACGAAAGCACTGATGGCAGCTGGAATTTCAGGAACCGGAGCCGGTATCTGCACTCATTTTGATTATGACGGCAATATGTTCAATGTAAGGCGGAGGCTCTGCGCGTAATTATGCAAGACGACTCGGAAGGAGGTTTGCTATGAAGATTAATATTGTTGTATGTGACGATAAGAATACGGCGTTGAAGATGAATTGCAGATATATTGAGGAGCTGGCTAAAAAATATAAGGCGGATGCCGGTATTACCGGATTTTTAAGCGGTGAAAAGGTTCTGGAGCATATGGAGCATAATGAGATCGACATGGTGTTCCTGGACATCAACCTGAACGGGTTAAACGGAATCGATATTGCCGCAGAGCTATTGAAGAAAAACTCCCGGGTCATCATAATTTTTATCACAGCCCACAGAGAATTCGCTTTCGATGCTTTTACGGTGGAAGCTTTCGGTTATCTGGTAAAGCCCGTTGACCCTGACCGGCTGGAACGTGTTTTCCGGAAAGCAGTAATGCAGGTAAATGATATTAATAACAGACAGCAGCGGGTACCGTTAATTATAACCGAAGACAATATCAAAAGAAAAATAAGTCAGACCGGTATTTTGTACATAGAACGTGCAGGTTCCCGGAGCGTCATATATACCAGGACAGCCAGGCACCCGGTATATGAGACCGTCACTTCCCTGATAGGCCGTCTGGAGGATAATTTTCTCCGGATCAGTCAGGGGATTATTGTCAACCTGGAAGAAGTGGCCGGCATTCAGGGGCATCTGGTCACAATGAAAACAGGGGAGGTATTCTCCATCGGACGTACCTACAGCAAGGATGTGAAGGAGAAATATCCCGTATATCTCAGGGTATGAGCAGATGCATACGAAAACCGGTCCGGAGGATGCCATTATAAATAATACTTATAACAGGACCGGAATTATTAGCAAATATAGCAGGATTAATACTGCGTCCATATCACCGCAGCTGATTCAGGTTCATAAAAAAGCTTGGAGCGGCGTACATATTTACACAATTTGCAGACCAAATAGGACTTTCTTACTGATATACTTTATTCTGATATATTTTACGGAATAAAGTATCAGAAGGGAGTCTAATTTCATGTTAACGGATCAAAGAAGAAGGTACCGGTACCGATTACTTTCCATCCTGCTTGCAGCTGCTATGATTATTTCAATTATGCCGCCGTCACGGAGTGTATTTGCCGCTGCCGCACCAGCCTTTGACACAGCCTCGAAGACGATCCTGGCGGGGGATACATTTACTATTCGGATCAATCATAAGCCCGCATCGGCAAAATACACCTGGAAATCCAGCAATAATACCATTGCCAAGGTTGATAAGAACGGTAAGGTCACCGGTATCAAGAAGGGTCAGGCTGTGATTTCCTGCGCAGTCAAAACCGCATCCGGGACTTATGATTTAAAAGCGTCCTTGACGGTAAGGCTGGGTGCGGAAGAGATTCTTATCAGGAATAAAATTGATTTTATCCTGCTGGGAGAGAGCTATGATCTGAACCGGCTGCTAAGACCGTCCGGTTCAAATGATGTCACCACCTGGACCAGCAATGATCCCGGAATCATCTCACCGGACAGCCAGGGCAAATTTACGGCTAAGAAGACCGGTATTGCGGTTATCACCGCCACAACCATCAGCGGCGCCAGTGACAGAGTAACCATCCATGTAGTAAAAGAAAAATCACTTACTGTCACAAAATCAGATATTGCC
>JAFADH010000326.1 GCA_023424995.1 Bacillota bacterium
GTTATACTGCAAAAGGGTGTAATAACTGAGTAAATAACAGCTGTTTGGAAGAAGGTAATCAGAATGGATATTAATAGAATATTGGAGCAGGTGAAGGACGGCACACTTGCAGTTGAGGAAGCGGGCAATATATTAAAGAAGCTTCCGTATGAGGATCTGGGCTTTGCAAAGCTGGATCACCACAGAGAATTACGGTCCGGTTTTGGAGAGGTGATTTTCTGTCAGGGAAAAGCGGCAACACATCTGCAGAATATATATAAGAATTTTTATGATATGGACCGCAATGTGCTTGGGACAAGAGCTACCCAGGAGCAATATGAGATAGTTAAAGAGGTTGTAACGGCTGTTCAGTATGATTCTTTGTCTCGCATCCTATCAGTGCAAAGGGAGAAGAAGCCCGGGATCGGATGTATCGCAGTATGCACCGGCGGTACCGCCGATATCCCTGTTGCGGAGGAAGCTGCTCAGACAGCGGAATTCTTCGGAAGCAATGTGATTCGTATCTATGATGTGGGAGTTGCCGGAATCCACCGTCTGGTAGCAAAGCTGGAGGATATCCGGTCCGCCAATTGCATCATAGCGGTTGCCGGCATGGAAGGGGCGCTTGGAAGCGTGGTAGCAGGCCTGGTAGACAAGCCGGTCATCGCCGTACCCACCTCTGTGGGATACGGGGCAAGCTTCCATGGGCTGTCAGCGCTGCTTACAATGCTTAATTCCTGCGCGGAAGGTCTTGCTGTCGTGAATATTGATAATGGCTTCGGAGCGGGATATATGGCTACACAGATTAACCGGCTGGCCTGCAGATAAAAGTGTTTATTGCTATTGACTGAAAGATGGGCTTGCCCATAAATAACTATTAAAATTTTATATTAGTTTTTTGAGTTTATACAGACTTTGACTCCAAAACACCTCAATTATAAAGGGATACTGCCAACTCAACATATTACTTACCAGAGTAAAGCAGTATCCCTTATCATATCTCTCTAAACCTTAGCTTAAACTTATCATTCACCACATATGATTAATCTGCTTAACCTATCCCGCCTTCATATCTGGTTGCTTTCCCCTCTCATCACTCACTATACCAAAAAATCCATCAATGACATCTGGTTCGACAGCGGCAGATCTCCCAGGAGTCCAAGCTTCGCCATGCTATCTACAACTGTAGAACTCACTTTGCACCTTATCTTAAAATCATCTCTGGATAAGAAATTACCCTGCTTTGCTGCTTCCACCACCGCATCTGCCGCCTTTTCGCCCAAGCCGTCGATGGTGCTCAAGGAAGGCATCAGCTTTCCGTCCACAATCTGAAAGTCATGGGCTTTTGCGGTATAGATATCGATGGGTATGAAGTCAAAGCCTCTGGCATACATCTCCTGTACGATGCGCATATCCTTGAAGGTATCCTGTTCCTTCTTGGATAGGATGCTGCTTCTTCTTTTATAATCCGCAATATGTCCCTCCAGAGTATTCCTGCCCAGGCACATAAGCTCATAATTGAAAGCCGACGCACGGATGGAGAAATATGCCGCATAATACGCCAGCGGGTAATATACCTTAAAGTAAGCGATCCGGAAGGCCATCATAACGTAAGCTGCCGCATGGGCCTTGGGGAACATGTATTTAATCTGCTTGCAGGACCAGATATACCAGTCGGGAACCCCGGCGGCGGTCATAGCCTCTTCCATCTCCGGTGTCAAGCCCTTGCCCTTACGTACACTCTCCATGATCTTAAAGGCCTGGCCCGGTTCTACACCTGTAGCAATTAAATAGATCATAATATCATCGCGGGTACAGATGGCTGTGGTCAGGGTACAGGTCCCGCTCTGTATCAGCGTCTGTGCATTGTTCAGCCATACGTCGGTACCATGGGACAGACCGGATATACGCACCAGGTCCGAGAAGGACTTTGGCCGGGTGTCCTTCACCATCTGCATAACGAAGTCCGTACCGAACTCCGGTATTCCGAGACAGCCCAGCTCACAGCCGTCCAGATCCTTGGGAGAGACCCCCAGAGCACTGGTATCATGGAACAGACTGAGCACCTTCTGGTCATCCAGCCGGATCAGCTTCGCATCTATTCCGGTGAGATCCTCCAGCTTACGTATCATGGTCGGATCGTCGTGACCGAGAATATCAAGCTTTAACAAATTATGGTCAATGGAATGATAATCAAAATGTGTGGTAATCGTAGTGGTGGTCATATCATTTGCCGGTCTCTGAACCGGGGTGAAGGAATAGATATTCTCTCCATGAGGCATAACTACGATACCGCCGGGATGCTGTCCCGTGGTTCTTCGAACACCTACCAGACCGTTCACGATACGGTCGATCTCCACATTACGCTTATGTATCCCGCGTTCTTCAAAATAATTCTTAACATATCCGAAGGCCGTCTTGTCCGCCAGTGTGCCGATGGTACCGGCACGGAAGGTATGGCCCTTGCCAAAGAGTACCTCCGTATACTCATGGGCCTTGCTCTGGTATTCGCCGGAGAAGTTAAGATCGATATCCGGTTCCTTATCCCCATAAAAGCCCAGGAAGGTTTCAAACGGAATATCATGCCCGTCCTTCTGAAGGGGCTGGCCGCACTCGGGGCAGAGCTTATCGGGCATATCGCATCCGGAGCTTCCTCCATATTGCTTGACCTCCGCCGAATCAAAGTCCGAGTAATGGCAATTGGAGCAATAATAATGAGGCGCCAGCGGATTGACCTCAGTGATACCTGCCATGGTGGCTACGAAGGAGGATCCTACGGAACCACGGGAACCCACCAGATAACCGTCTTCATTGGATTTCCACACCAGCTTCTGGGCGATGATATACATAACTGCAAAGCCGTTGTTAATAATGGATTTCAATTCATGCTCCAAGCGGTTCTCAACGGTTGCGGGAAGCGCCTCCCCATACATGGAATGAGCCTTCTCATAACAGATATTACGGAGATTTTCTTCGGAATTGGGAAGCACGGGAGGGCACTTATCCGGACGGACCGGGGATATCTTTTCGATCCTGTCCGCAATCAGATTGGTATTGGTGATGACCACCTCTTCCGCCTTCGCCCTGCCCAGATAAGAGAACTCCTCCAGCATCTCCTCCGTAGTGCGAAAATACAAGGCAGCCTGTTCATCTGCATCCTTAAATCCCTTTCCCGCTAAGATGATCTTGCGGTAGATATCATCCTCCGGATCCAGGAAATGTACGTCGCAGGTAGCGACCACCGGCTTATTGTATTCTTCTCCCAGCGCAACAATCTTTTTATTGATCTCAATCAGATCTTCCCTGGAATTGATATCCTTCTCATCACTGCGATCGCTGCGGATCAGGAATTCATTATTGCATAGGGGTTGAATCTCCAGATAGTCATAGAAATTCACCAGTCTTGCGATCTGCTCATGGGACTGGTTGCCAAGCACGGCCCGGTAGATCTCGCCTGCTTCGCAGGCAGCCCCGACTATAATGCCTTCCCGGCACTCCATCAGCAGGCTCTTGGGAACCTTCGGCCTCTTATTGTAATATTCAATATGGGACAAGGATACCATCTTATATAAATTGACTCTTCCCACGTCATTCTGCGCCAGGAATATGGCGTGGTAAGCAGGAAGCTTGCGGATCGCTTCCGGCGGCATCTTCCCCAGCTTATCAATATCATCAACAATCGTGATCTCCTGTTCTTTCAGCATGGCACTGAGCTTAATGAAAATTTCCGCGGTTGCCCCTGCATCATCCACCGCGCGGTGATGGTTTTCCAGGGATACATTCAGCGCCTTTGCAACGGTATTTAATTTATACCGGCTTAATTCCGGCAGTAATATACGTGCCATTCCCACCGTATCGATTACGGTATAATCAGCTTCTATCCCCAGCCGGGAGGCATTCTTCTGAATAAATCCCATATCAAAGGAGGCATTGTGCGCTACCAGACTGCTCCCCTCACAGAAGGACAGAAACTGCGGCAGTACCTCTTCTATCTTCGGAGCACCGATTACCATATCATCCCTGATGGAGGTCAATTGCTCAATCTCATAGGGAATCGGAACCTCCGGGTTTACAAAGGTACTGAATTTGTCAGCAATGTTCCCTGCGACTATCTTCACGGCACCGATTTCTATAATCCGGTCGTTGGCTGCCGAAAAGCCTGTGGTCTCAATATCAAATACCACAAAGGGATCCTCCAGGCTCTGTCCTTTGGCATTGGTAACTACTTCCTTAAGATCATCCACCAGGTATGCCTCCATACCGTAGATTATCTTGAATTCCTTGGCACGCTTCTGCTCGGCCTCATCCTTATAATCCTTCGGATTTAGGGTATGGCTGGCTTCAGGGAAGGCTTGCACCACACCGTGGTCCGTGATGGCTATGGCCTTGTGGCCCCATTTGAAAGCTCTCTTAATCAAGGTCTTTACATCGACTACGGAATCCATATCGCTCATCATGGTATGTGCATGGAGCTCTACACGCTTCATGGGTGTATTATCATTTCTGGAGGAGGTAAAGTCACTGATGGTTTTTATCCCCGCTACGGATCCAATGGTAATCTCTCTCTCATAGGTATCCATCTGAGCCATGCCCTTCAGCATATAAAAACCGCCCGGCTTTAAGGCATCCTTGATCTCATCCACTTCGATTGTCCTGGCAAATAGCTTAACTTTGATGGAATCCGTGAAGTCTGTAATTACAAAGGTTATAATACTCTTATCATTGCCGATGGTTCTTGTATCCGGCTTAATCAGCTTGCCGCGGATAACCACCTCTCCAATCTCTCCGATAATATCACAGATGAGCATGGTATTACCTTCAAAATTCCTTCCGTATACCACGGAGGGATCCTGAGGAAGCTTGCGGTAGCTGCCCTTTCCTTTGTCATAGGCGCTTTTACTGCCATATTTAGAGGTACCTGTCTTCGATGCATTTGCTTTAAATGACGTTTCCGCCTTATTAATTGCAGCTTTAGGGGCATTTGCACCGGTCCTGGCAACGGCACCTGACTGTGACTTTATATCCGCCTTAGTATTAGCGCCAGACAGCGAATTCACACCAGCCGGCATATTGACACTTTTTTGCGTATTAACACCTGTCTGCACACTGGCACCGGGATTCATACCAGGACCTGCCTGCATCCCAGCATAGGTTTGTACATTATCACTTACCTGCATTCCGGCATAAGTCTGTGCATCAGCACCTACCCGCATTCCGGCATAGGTCTGTCCATCAGCTCCTGCCCGCATTCCGGCATAGGTCTGTCCATCACCACCTGCCCGCATTCCGGCACAGGTCTGCTCATCAGCTCCTGCCCGCATCCCGGCGTAGGTCTGCTGTTCAGCACCTGCCTGCATC
>JAFADH010000346.1 GCA_023424995.1 Bacillota bacterium
ATGATCTCCGGCTTCGCCCGCATATTGTAAACAAGCCTGCTATGCTGAATTGTCAGCATTATGCTCACTGCGCCTTCTGTATATTATTATCGCAGATTAAGGAACTGACAGAAACAATCTGTTTCTATAATAATTATACTGCTTTTTCTGCCAAAATTAAACCTAAATTCTAATATTTGCACAATATTAATTAAATACAATAAATGTTAAGAAAAACTAATTATAATAACTTAATTACTGCATTCAGATAAAAAAATAAAGAACAAGTCATGACAGCTTCAGGACCCATTCTTTATTTAATCATTTTATCAATCTTTTATTACCCTGACATCACCGCAGCTGCAGTAAACTACATCCTTATGCCTTCCGGTAACGCTATTCACCCAGATATGCCTTCTTCACCTGTTCATTGTCCATCAGCTTCTTGGCATCATCCGTAAGTACAATCTTACCTGTCTCAAGAACATAGGCACGGTCTGCGATGGATAATGCTTTCTTGGCATTCTGCTCCACCAGAAGGACCGTCGTTCCGCTCTTGCTGATGCTTTGAATAATGTCGAATATCTCTGCTACCAGAATCGGTGACAGACCCATGGAGGGTTCATCCATAAGCACAATCTTCGGCTTGGACATAAGGGCACGTCCCATGGCAAGCATCTGCTGCTCACCGCCGCTTAAGGTGCCGGCAAGCTGATTCTTACGTTCCTTAAGCCTGGGGAACCTCTTATATACACTCTCCAGGGATTCGTCAATCTCATTCTTATCCCTTCGGGTGAACGCACCCATCAGCAGATTCTCATACACGGAAAGCTGTGCAAAGACATGCCTTCCTTCCGGTACATGCGCAATCCCCATGGATACGATCTTATGCGCCGGGATCTTCTGAAGATCAACCCCCTCGTATAATACTTCTCCGCCCTTGGCACTGATTAACCCGGTTATGGTATGAAGAATGGTCGTCTTGCCCGCACCGTTGGCACCGATCAATGCGATGACCTCTCCCTCATTAACGGTAAAGGACACATCTTTGATTGCCTGAATTACGCCATAATAAACCTGTAAATTCCTAACCTCCAGCATCGCCTGCGTCCTCCTTTATTCGCCCAGATACGCCTTAATAACCTCAGGATTATTAAGAACATCTCCCGGTAAACCGTTAGCCAGCTCCATACCGAAATTAAGTACGTAGATCTTCTCACAGATACCAGCTACCAGCTTCATGTCATGCTCGATCAATAACACAGTTACATTATATTTCTCCCTTACCAGGGAAATGGTCTTCATAAGCTCCTCTGTCTCGGAGGGATTCATACCTGCCGCAGGCTCATCGAGAAGCAGCAGCTTGGGGTTCGTGGCAAGGGCCCTTGCGATCTCAAGCTTTCTCTGCTTGCCGTAAGGCAGATTGGATGCCAGGAACTGTGCCTCCTGATCAAGATCAAATACCTTAAGGATATCCATGGCTTTCTCATTCATCTGCTTTTCTACTTTGTAGAAGGAAGGCAGACGAAGAATTCCGGCCAGGGTAGAATATCTGTAATTATTATGCAGTCCCGTCTTTACATTATCCAGCACCGACAGGTTCTTAAACAGGCGGATATTCTGAAAGGTTCTTGCAACTCCGGCCTTATTGATCTCCATGGTATTGAGGCCGGTAATATTTTGGCCGTCCAGAGTAATAATTCCGGCATCCGGCCTGTAAACTCCGGTAAGCAGGTTGAATACCGTTGTCTTGCCTGCACCGTTGGGGCCGATCAGTCCGTATAATTCACCTTTTTCTATGGTGATGCTGAAGGAATCCACTGCCCGTAATCCGCCGAAGGAGATACCCAAGTTCTTCACTGTTAATATAGCCATAGTCCTATGCCTCCTTCTTCTTTAAGAGGGACAGCAGCGTGCCCTTCAGTGAGTGATTCTTACGCCAGGCAATACAGGTAGGATTCCAATTAAAAATCATAATGACAATTAACACCACTGCATAGATCAACATACGGTAATCCTGCAGGAAACGCAGATATTCCGGCAGAAGCGTCAGGACAACCGCAGCGATCATGGATCCCCGAAGATTGCTCATACCGCCAAGTACCACAAATACCAGAATCATGATCGACATATTGTAGCCGAAATTCTTCGGGGTAGCAACCAAATTTGATATATTATGCGAATAAAGCACTCCGGCAACTCCTGCCATGGCAGCGGATAATGCAAACGCTATAATCTTGAATCTGGTGATATCAATACCCACGGATTCCGCTGCAATCCGGTTATCGCGGATTGCCATGATAGCCCGGCCGGAACGGGAATGGGTCAGATTCGTTATGATCATATACACCAGGATCAATAATAATACTGCTGCGGTAAAGGTGGTATCCTTTGGTGTACCGTTGATACCTTTTGCACCGTTGATAATTATCTGTCCGCCTTCGGAAAGATTTAAGGACAAGGAATCCTTCACGGAAAAATGAAAGCCGTCCTGGTCCAGACCAATGTACAATACATTAATCACATTTTTAATAATCTCACCGAATGCCAGAGTGACAATAGCCAGATAGTCGCCGCGAAGGCGCAGTACCACTACTCCGATCAGGCAGCCGAACAGGGCCGCAAAGAAGGCTCCTATCATGATTGCCAGGGCATAACGCAGAAAGGCATTAGTTATTACATCCTTCATGGTTTTTGAGAAGAATGCGCTGGAAAATGCTCCGATGCACATAAAGCCTGCGTGGCCTAAGCTCAGCTCCCCAAGAATACCTACTGTCAGATTGAGTGATACGGCTAATATGGAATAATAGCATAACGGAACCAAAAGTCCCTGCATCAGATATGACATACCGCCTGTTGCGATTAAGACCTGACATATGATATAAATAAGTACAATCACACCAATGGTCATAAGGTTGCTGCGTACAGTCTTATTAATCGTATTTAACTTTGACATCCTTATCACCTACACTTTCTCATGTATCTTCTTACCGAGGATACCGGTAGGCTTGATAAGAAGTACAAGAATCAGAATTAAGAAAAGAATAGCATCCGCTAATTGGGAGGAGATATAGGCACGCCCCAGTATTTCAACAACTCCTAATAAGATGCCGCCGATCATAGCTCCGGGAATTGATCCGATTCCGCCGAATACCGCAGCAACAAAAGCCTTGATACCGGGCATGGCGCCGGAGGTCGAGCTCAGGCTCGGATAGGAGGAATACAGCATGACACTTGCAACTGCTGCCAGCGAAGAGCCGATGGCAAAGGTAATCGCAATGGTCTTATTCACATTCACACCCATAAGTACAGCCGCATCCTTATCCTCCGATACGGCCAGCATGCTGCGGCCCGTCTTAGATTTCTTTACGAAGGCAGTTAATGATATCATAATGATAATACAAAGCGGAATTGTGACTAACGTCTCGCCGGAGATCGTTAAAGCGCCGCCTGCCAGTTTTAAGGCCGGCAGAGCAATAACCGATGAAAAGGATTTGGAATCGGCACCGAATATTAATAATGCAAGATTCTGTAATAAATAACTTACTCCGATTGCCGTAATCAATACTGCAAGAGAAGGAGCTTTCCGAAGCGGTTTATATGCAACACGCTCTATTGTAATTCCCAACAGAGTACATAGAATAATCGACAGCAGTACTGCAATCCAGGGACTTAACCCAATGGTACTCATCGCAGTAAAAATTACATATCCTCCGACCATGATAACATCGCCATGGGCAAAGTTAAGCATCTTGGCAATTCCATATACCATGGTATAGCCCAGAGCAATTATTGAATAAACACTTCCAAGGCTGACGCCTTTAATTAAATAAGAGAGAAAACTCATATTGTTACCGTACCTTTCCTCATAGCTTGCATACTCTTTATGCGAAAAATTAAATTATTCACATTCATGGGCATAGAGCTGCATATGAACTGCGCTTATTGCAGTTCACTCAACCTCATTTGCAGCCTTGCATGCATATTTATAAAAATGATTGTATCATAATATACACGCTGATACAACTACAAACGTCAGACAATACTCTGGTAAGGTTTCCCTGATTCCATAGTATTCCATACGGTCCGCAAAACAAATATACAGAGGGACATGGAGCAGCCCCTCTGTATATTTGTTTTATTAATGTAAGCTTATTATTAGTCGGCAGATACGTAAGTACCATTCTGGATTACAACAGCCTTGGGCGCTTTGTTAACCTCACCGGTTTCAGACCAGGTCATATCCAAGCCTGTAAGTCCGTCAACACTGATCTGCACCATAGCTTCCTTTAAGGCGGAACCAAGTTCGGATATGCTCATGCCGGGCTTGGCTTCACTCTTTTCAATCGCTGCTTTGATAATATAGATAGCATCATATGCATCCGCTGCAAACTGATTCGGTGTATCACCATATTTTGCACGGTAGTTGGTAACAAACTTAACCGTTAATTCATCTGTCGCATCCGCTGCAAAAGGTGTTAACAGCATAACCCCTTCTGCTAAAGCCGTATCAAAGTTGTCTACGGTAAGAATACCGTCAAGTCCGTCACATCCGAAGTAGATCGGCTTATAATCAAGAGCTGCCGACTGGGTCAGGATCAAAGATGCTTCTTTATAATAAATAGGTAAGAATACCAGCTCAGCACCTGCATCCTTTGCTTTCTGAATCTGAACGAAGAAGTCTGTCTTGCTGTCGCTGGTAAAAGCTTCTACCGCAACAATTTCCAGACCCTGGTTAACTGCTTCCTCGGCAAACTTTTCATATATACCGGAAGAATAGATATCGGAGCTGTCATAGATCACAGCCACCTTACTTGCAACATTATTCTGCTTAATATACTGGGCGGATGCGATACCCTGGTTAGGATCCGTAAAGCAAACCTGGAATACATTACCGAGCGCTAAAACATCGGTAGAGGATGCAGATGGAGTCAGATGGAAAATACCGTCCGCATTGGTCTTGTCAATGATATTGGCACAAGCACCGGAGGTTACGGTGCCCATAACAATGTTCATGCCCGCATCTCTTAAGGTGTTGTAGGCATTAACTGCTTTCTCGCCGTCACCCTCATCATCCTCATACTTGAATTCGATTTTCTTTCCATTGATGCCGCCGGCTTCATTGATTTCATTAACAGCCAATTCCGCACCGTTTTTAACACCCAGACCGTATACTGCATAATCACCGGTCAAAGGACCGCTGCCGCCAATATAGAACGTATCACCGCCGGACGTCTTTGTTCCGCAAGCGGATAAGCTTGCAACTGCCATGCACAGTACCGCAAGCATGCTCAATACTTGTTTCATTTTTTTCATAAACTACCTCCTGTTATATAGGTTATCCAAAAGATAACCCCTTATGTAAATTTGTAGATTGACCAGTCAATCCACATAACTTAAGACAATCTGTAAGTGCCGGCAAGACAATCGTCCGCCCTATCCGAACGCCTTAAGTTTAATATCTATAATAATCGCCTGAATTCAATTTGTCAATATAATCTTTTAATGTGTTAAAGTCCCGTCTGCCGTTATACTAAGATATACCCGGCAAAAAAGAAGGTCATATGACCTTCTTTTTATTGAATATATATTATATCAGAACACACAATTATTATGTGCTTCCCAGAGTATTATCCAAGCTCACCGCCGCATTTATCGCAGAACTCCAACCCTTCCAGAGTAATTCCGCCGCAATCGGGACATACAATCTTCGCAGGCAGTATCTCCCGTTCGACAATGGGGTATTCTTCGTCCGCTTCCGATTGCTCTGACTCAGTTCCTGCCCGTGCTCCCGGCTGCCGATAGCCGGCTCCTTTGCTTATGTCCTCCTCTTCAGTATCCTCGTCTTCCGTCTCATCATCTTCTGTCTCATCATCTTCTGTCTCTTCGGGGTCCGTACCGGCCGGCAGCTGTTGTCTGCCCATACTCCGAAACTCTTTCTTCTTATTTAATTGCTTATATAATTTCGTTAATATTGACATCCTACCTACTCCCCTCGCCCGCCTTCCGATAAATCCCCTGTCTCCACGGACTAATCTACAGGACTAATCTACGCTGATTATTGTGCGGCTATCATCTTCTGCTTTCCGGATCCCCGCATCTCGATTAACGGTACTCCCTTGCCTTCTATATAATCCCTGGTAATGATCACTTTTCCTATATTCTCATCCTTCGGGATCTCATACATAATATCCAGCATGATATCCTCAAGAATTGCCCGAAGAGCTCTTGCGCCTGTCTTCTTCTCCATGGCCTTTTCGGCGATGGCATTAAGAGCCTCCGGTGCAAACTGAAGATCCACTTCATCCATGGCAAGCAATCGCTGATATTGCTTCAGGATTGCGTTCTTCGGCTCCTGCAGTACCTGGACCAGCATCTCCTTGGTAAGTCCTTCCAGAGTAAACATGATCGGCAGTCTGCCCAAGAATTCCGGTATCATGCCGTATTCCCGCAGATCATCCAGATTCACCTTCTGTAACAGATTCGGGTCCTCATCATACTTATCCTTCAAATCTGCCTTAAAGCCCATGGAAGACTGTTTATTCAGCCTTGCCTTGATAATCTTATCCAGATCCGGGAAGGCTCCGCCGCAGATAAACAGTATATTCTGTGTATTCACGGTTGTCAGCGGAACCATGGCATTCTTTGAGGAAGCTCCCACCGGCACCTCCACATCACTGCCCTCCAATAGCTTCAGAAGTCCCTGCTGAACGGATTCCCCGCTGACATCACGGCTGTTGGTATTGCGTTTTTTGGCTATCTTATCAATCTCATCGATGAATACGATGCCTCGTTCCGCCTTCTTCACGTCATTGCCGGCCGCCGACAAAAGCTTGGAGATTACACTTTCCACATCATCTCCGATATATCCGGCTTCGGTCAGGGAAGTAGCGTCGGTTATGGCCAGAGGTACATTCAACAGCTTCGCCAGGGTCTTGACCAGATAAGTTTTACCGCTTCCGGTAGGCCCTATCATCAGCATGTTCGATTTCTCTATCTCTATCTCCGGCTCCGTGATTGTCCCAATTCTTTTATAATGGTTATATACAGCCACGGAGATCACCTTCTTCGCATGCTCCTGACCGATGATGAAATCATCCAGACTTGCCTTGATCACATGAGGGGAGGGAATGGATTTGCGGTCAAAGGCTGCTTCTGACACCTGTTTCTCTTCCTGATTCGGTTTCTTCAGCTTCTGGGCTTTTGGAATATCGCTCTGCAGACCGGCCATATTCAACATGCTCGGTGTTATGCCCATCATGCTGAAATACGGGTTATCTCCTTTATTAATGGTATCAAAGGTCTTTTGCATGCAGTCAGAACAGATACTGATCTGGTTCGGGATATGTATCATCTTCCCGACCTTGCTTTCCGGTCTTCTGCAGAGATAGCACACCTCTTCATATTCATGCTCATGATCATGACCGTCCGTGCTCTTCTTATCTATATTAAAATCGTCTGTAAAATCTTTGTTACTCATGGCAACCACCTTACCCTTCCTGCAGCCTGCATGTTAAATGTTCGAATATTCAAATCCTGCGGCTCCACCGTGCAGCTTTCAGCTATCCGTATCAAGTATCTCCGGTATTCCTTCGGATCAATAAATGAGAGATTGAAATAAGCAGATATTATCTGCTATAAGTGAATTATATAATATAATTGCGATCCATACAATAGATGTTCGTTGCAAAATCATTAATGTTTCATTAATATGCATCTTCAGAAACATTATTTGCCTTATCTGCTATATAAAATATTCCATAAAAGAGAATGCGGACCATCCGGTCCGCATTCTCTCATAGGGATTATATGAAGTAAACGAGTATACTTTGTATATGCCTGATCAGTTCAAAGTAGGATTCTTGCCTAAGGTCACGTCAAGAGTTCCCTCTTCGTATTGTCCGTTGGTATTACGCATATAAGTGATCTTTACAACGGTACCGACCCGGAGACTGTTAACATATTCCCTGAGCTGGGAGATTGAGGATATCTCCAGATCGTCCGCCTTAATAATGATATCTTCGGCTTTTATGCCTGCCTTCTCCGATGCTCCGCCTTGCGAAACCTCATCCACAAAGACCCCGATCGGTATATTATAATAATTAGATACCTCTTCCGTTACATCAAAGCCGACAATGCCAAGATAGCCCTTCTCTGCATCTGTTAATATCTCCCGTGTCATAAGCTCATTTATAATCGGTGTGGCTTTGGTAATGGGTATGGCATAACCCATGCCCTCTACCTCCTCGGAAGCATATTTAACGGTATTGATACCGATTACTTCTCCGGCCATATTAATCAATGCTCCGCCGCTGTTACCGGGATTGATCGCCGCATCCGTCTGCAGGAGTATCATGCTCTTGGCATTATATCCGTCGGATACATCGACCTTACGGTCCTTTGCGCTCACATACCCTACGGTTACCGATTGGCCATATCCCAGTGCATTACCGATTGCCACTACCATCTGGCCTACTTTTATGTCATCTGAATTCCCAAGCTTGGCTACGGTAATGGCATCCCTGGTGGCCTGCTGGAGCGCGGTAATATCCACCGCAACTACCGCCAGATCCGCGGTCGAATCCGTTCCCTTAACGATTGCTTCAGCCTGTGTTCCGTCTGCAAAGGTAACCGATATTGTACTCGCCCCTTCAACAACATGATTGTTGGTAGCGACTAATAATTCTTTTTCATCCATACCTACAATAATACCGGAGCCGCTTCCCTCTGACGGCTGTTCAAAGGTCTGTCCGAACCATTGGACCGACTGGGAGGAAGCGATATTGATGGATACGATTGCCGGTAATGTATTATTTACAACATCCTCTATAATCGATTTGCCGTCCGTCTTGACCTGAGCCGGTTCCGTATAGCCGATCTCGTAGATGTTATCCGCATTCTTCGCAGTATTCTCAAGGACCAGCTTTGAAGTTGCATCCGGATTGAAGGAATAATACAATTCCGATACACCGAAGAAGCTGGCACCTGCAATCACACCAAAGCAGACAGCCTTCAGCAGGAACTTGACTCCCTTATTCATGGGCTTCCTGGGTTTCTTCTCCGGCCGTGTGTAATTGTACATCACACTGTTAGGATAGGGATTATTCGCATAGTTATAATTCGGATGCTGATTGTTCTGGTAGTTATTATTCTGATAACCGTTATTTTGATTATATCCCTGATAATTGCTATATGGGTAATTTGCGTTTTGATAATTCTGATTACCGCTCTCTTGACCGCTCCCGTTTGCATTATACTGATATTGGCTGCTGGGATAAGTATAATTATTATAATTATTTGAATTTGGATTATTATAATTGGCGTTGGAGCCGTTCGGTACCTGCTCTGCCCAGAAGCTGTAATCCGGAACCTTGTTATACTCGTTCTGACTATTGCTTACCTGATCTGCATTCTCCGGATTGTTGGTATTGCCGTTATCAGGCTCTATATTGCTGCTATCATATTCTGCCATAGGAATTCTCCTTTCATCATATTATTCTCTTTTCATTTCTGTTTATAGTTTAGCAATAGTTTGTGTATAGTTTGTGAAAATAATGAAATCAAATGATGAATTTTCTTGATCCATCCTGCTATTTTAAATATTCTTAAGAAAAATTTAGTTGTTGAATTCTGCACAATCATGTATTATAGTAGAGAAGTTAATCTCCATGTTGGGTATAATTAACAGATAAAACCAGTATTTTTCGAGTTCCTTCGAGAAAATACCGTAACTTTTTGTAAGTTCCTAATCTGCAAATAATGATTATTTAATAAAGTAGGTATCGATATGATTAAAGACAATCAGCAAATGTTTAACCGGCTTCATGTCCTCATGGACGCCTTTATTATTGTTATCTCTTATCTTGCGACTTACTACCTGAGATTTAATATTTTACAATATATTTTTGATTATTTCAAATTGGGTCCCCATGAAAAATATTATGATCTTGCAGGCTATGCATATCATTTATTGTACCTGGTGCCATTGTATCTGTTCGTGTATTATTTTTCCCATCTGTATACACCCAAACGCAGTATGCAAAGATTATCCGAGATCTTTCATATATTCATAGCGAATATATTCGGTATCGCATTCTTCTCGGCAATCCTGTATTTGACCAAGGAAAGTGATATATCCCGTAAGTTCCTCGGTGTGTTTATGGTTTCAAATATCACCATAAGCATGATTGCAAGAATGATACTGTTCCATATCCTGCGGGTTGCCAGACGCAAAGGCTACAACCTGAAGCATGTATTGCTGGTAGGTTATGGACATGCTGCGGAAGCTTATATTGACCGAATATTTGCAAACCCTCAGTGGGGATACTATATTCATGGTATCCTGGATGATAACATGGAGGTCGGAACCATGTACAAAAGGGTGCCGGTCATCGGAAGCAGCTCCCATCTGGAAGCATTTTTATCAAAAATGGATCTGGACGAGATCGCAATTACCCTGAGTGTCAATGAATACAACAAGCTGGAGAAGATCGTCGCCATTTGTGAAAAATCCGGTGTCCATACCAAATTCGTCCCGGATTATTACAGCTATATACCGACAGAGCCTTATACCGAGGATTTGTTCGGCCTGCCCGTAATTAACATAAGAAATGTCCCCCTCAGCAATACCTATAACCGTGTAATCAAACGGATCGTAGATATCTTTGGAGCAATCGTTGCATTGATTATCTTCAGCATCCCTATGTTAATCGTTGCATTTCTTATTAAATTTACCTCTCCGGGACCGGTTATCTTCTCGCAGGTCCGTATCGGAAGACACAATAAGGAATTTAAGATGTACAAATTCCGCTCCATGGAGGTACAGGCTGCCAAGGCAGAGAAGAATGCCTGGACCACCAAGTATGATCCGCGTGTTACAGGTATCGGAAAGTTCATCCGCAGGACAAGCATCGATGAGTTTCCTCAGTTTTTCAACGTATTAAAAGGTGATATGAGTCTGGTTGGCCCAAGGCCGGAACGCCCCTTCTTCGTGGATAAGTTCAGGGAAGAGATACCGCGATATATGATCAAGCACCAGGTTGCCCCCGGACTGACCGGCTGGGCGCAGATCAATGGCTACCGCGGCGATACCTCCATCCGCAAACGCATCGACCATGATCTGTATTATATTGAAAATTGGACCCTGGGCTTTGATTTCAAGATTATATTTTTAACCTTTTTTAAAGGTTTTATTAACAGGAACGCTTATTAAGGCAACATAAGAAAGGCAAGGTATACTAGTTAGAATGGCAAAAAAGAAAAAGAAAAAAATGAAAACCGGCAGTCTGGTGGCCATTTTTATCGTGGAAATACTGGTTCTGATTCTTATCTGCATAGGATTTAAAATCATATTCTCCATGAACAAAATTAACCAGGATAATTCTGACGACAGTGAAATAGAAAAAAATGAAGACGTTGAAATCAAGGGCTACCGTAATATCGTCATCTTCGGAGTGGACTCCCGCAGTAATTCCGTTAAGGAAGGCACCCGCAGTGATACTATCATTATCGCAAGCATCAATAACAAGACAAAGGACGTAAAACTGGCCAGCGTATACCGGGATACTTATGTGAATATACCGGATCTCGGATATAAAAAGATAAATGCAGCTTATTTCAATGGCGGTTATTCCCTGGCACTTACTACCATCAATAAGAATTTTGATTTGGATTGTACGGAATATGTCACCGTGAACTTTGAGGCAGTGGTAAAGGTAGTAGATATGTTAGGCGGTATTGAGCTGGATATCCAGCCGGAGGAGTTAAAATATCTGAACGGTTATGTAAATTCCTTAAATAAAATTAACGGAACCAGCGTGGAACACTTAAAATCAGCCGGAACTCAGGTAGTTAACGGTACTCAGGCTTGCGCCTACGTAAGAATCCGGTACACCTCAGGCGGGGATTATAAGAGAACCGAACGCCAGCGAATCGTGGTAAGCAGGATTTTTGATAAAGTGAAGCAATCCAATATGGGAACCATCAATGATATCATCGATACCATATTCCCCATGATATCCACCAACTTAAGGAATACCGAGATGCTGAGTCTCGCCAAGGATGTATTTTCCTATGATATAGCGGACCAGACAGGCTTCCCCTTTGAGAAGGACGCCCATACGTACAAAAAGGTATCCTATGTATTCCCCATTGATTTGGCGGCGAATGTAACGGCCCTGCACAAGTTTCTCTTCGATGACCTCACTTACGTTCCCAGCGCTTCGGTAAAGGAGTATTCCACATATATCGAGAGTGTACGGAAGCAGTAGTATTTGAGAAAGATACAGGTAGTGTACGGAAGCGGGGTATCCCCTCTGGAAACGCTGTCTGTGACCTATTGTACTGAGTACAAGCATGGTCTTGACAGGATGTTTCCAGAGGGGATACCCCGCTTCCGTACACTA
>JAFADH010000017.1 GCA_023424995.1 Bacillota bacterium
ACCGGATTCTGCCGTATTGGAGTGAGCCGGATTGCTTTGAACTGAATTCAGCTGTTTTGTACCTTTTTCCTGCTGAGTAACACTGGTTTCATATACCCGGACTGTAATTCTGTCATAGCCTGCTTTCTGCCACTCATGCCGGATATTGCGGTCATTATCGGTGGGAGCCCTCCACAGGTTAAATTCCATGGGACGTTCCAGAAGCCTCTGATTATCCCTTATTAACTGCTGGAACAATCCGGTAAGCTTGTTGAAGGTATAGATAAAGCCGGTACCCTTCACCGTTACAAGCTTCTCCGTCTCCTCCAGTGTAAGCCTGCCGGTCTTCCCGGGTACTTTATTATATTCATAGGCGCCTTCCCTGATGACCAGCTGATCAAACCCCAGCTCATATCCGGCGGCTGTGAAGGGCAGGGGGTTCTTCTGGATATAATTCAGATTGAGATAGGCTGCTCCTGTCTCCGGTAGGGTTAAGTTTAACCTGATATCCTTTACAGCATGAGCTTTGAGATCAATATCCCGCAATTCTCCCTCTGTAATTGTCTTACCGTTGCATTGAAGCTGATAGGTAATGTACAGATAATCCTTCAGGTTCGTGAAGTCAAGCTTATTCTCCAGGCGGATGATCCCATCTTCGGCAGAGATCACGGACGCCCTTAACGGCCGGAGTACATTCTTATATTCCAGCAGACCGGGGCTTACGGTCCGGTCCGGATATACAAGACCGTCCACGCAGAAGTTGCCGTCATGGGGAAATTCACCGGAATCACCGCCGTAAGCGTATTTCTTACGTCCGTCCGGAGCTTCCCCAAGATAGACGGCATGATCACACCATTCCCAGACAAAAGCACCGGCAAACCGGTCCTCGGCATATATCTTCTCCATGTAATCCTCAAGATCTCCGGGGCCGTTGCCCATGGCATGGCAGAATTCACATAATACATAGGGCTTTGTATTCCCCGGATCGGCAAAATACTTATGGATACCTTCCAGAGAATCATACATCCGGCTGTACATATCCAGCATGGACAGATCCGGCTGATGCCCGCCGGTAATATGAATACTTCCTTCATAGTGCAGAAGACGGGTGGGATCATATTCTTTCACCCATCTTCCTGCCTTCTCGAAGCTTAACCCCCAGCCGCTTTCATTTCCCAGGGACCAGATCAGGACGGAGGGATGATTCTTGTCCCGGTGCACATTGCGCTGCTGGCGGTCCATAATGATCTCATCGGAGATGGGGTTCATGACAATATCTCCAAAGGTATCCCCAGAAGAGGCGGAATAGAAACTGGTGGCACCGTGGGTCTCCACATCGGCTTCTCCAATCACATAGAAGCCGTATTCATCACATAGCTCCGTGAACCAGGGGGCATTAGGATAATGGCTGGTGCGGATGGCGTTGATATTATGCCGCTTCATCAGGGAAAGATCCTTCAAAGCCTGCTCCCTGCTGATGGTATAGCCTGTCACGGGATCACTGTCGTGACGGTTGACACCTTTGAATTTAATGGGTACGCCATTCAGAAGAATCACGCTGTCCTTGACTTCAACCTTACGGATGCCCACCTTTTGAGTAATCTCTTCCTCCGCGGTAGAAAGTACGAGGGAATAAAGCTTGGGAGACTCCGCGTTCCAAAGCTTCGGGTTCTCAATGCAGAAGGAAATACTGCCGTTCTCTGCGGTCCCGGCAGCCAGGAGGGTACCGTCACAGTCATACAGACCGGCCTCGGTGGCAACAGCTGTCTCCAGATACTCAAGATCAACCGTAACTACCGCTTTATCATAGGTCCCGCTGCAATCGGTTTTTACGAAATAATCCCTGATATGCTCCTTTGGCCGGGTAAGAATATAAACGTCCCGGAAGATACCGGACATTCTGAATTTATCCTGATCCTCATAATAGCTTCCGAGGCACCATTTCATAACAAGTACGGCAAGGGTATTGGTTCCTTCCACCAGCTGGCGGGAGATATCGAATTCACTGGTGGAATGGGATACCTGGCTAAAGCCCGTAAAGCTTCCGTTGACCCATACATAGTAACAGGAGTCAACTCCCTCAAAGTTTAAGTAATTGCGCTGCTCCAGCTGCTCCTTTGTAATCTGGAAGGTATGAATATAACAGCCGCAGGGATTGTTCTGTTCCGGCACATAGGGCAGGTCATAGGGGAACGGATAGTTGACATTCGTGTACTGATGCCTGTCATAGCCGTAATTCTGCCAGCACCCCGGTACAGGAATAGCGTCAAAGCTGCCGGAATCAAAATCCGGTAAGTAAAAGTTCTCCTCTGCTTCAAAGCGGTTGGGATAATACCGGAACTTCCAGAGACCGTTCAATAATTGGACCCGTTCCGGTTTATTCCCGCTCTTGCAGCGGGGTATGTAATAGGCACGATTCGGCATGGTACCCACATGCAGATTTTTTACGTCTTCATAATATTTTGGTAATCTCATCACTTGCCATCACCTTTCTGGACTAATCTGATTAACATGGATATTTTAACACGATAATGCAAACTTGCTATAATCAATATTGCGGTATATATGAACAAAATGATACATCATCATACTGGTATTACAAAGCAAATCAGTTTACCGTATTACAATATTAACAGTTTACCGCATTTTAATATTAACAAAATTGACTTTTTTCATTATTATGATAAAATGATGGCAAGCTAACTGATACTGTAATATTATTGCGGGAATGCCGGGAGGATTACCAGTGATAAATTATTCGGGATATTATAATAAAAAAGATAATGATATTCTTTACGGCAATGCTGACTTATTCGTTAACAGCTGCGGACATTATAAGCTGATACACTTAAAGGAGATGCATACGGTGAGGCCGGAGGGAAGACGGGATTACCAGCTGCTGTATGTGGCTGAGGGAACAGCCCATTTTATATTGGACGGAAACCGTTATGATGTGCCTAAGCGAGGGATATTTATCTATAAGCCCCGGATGCCCCAGGATTATTATTATCAGCTGCCGGAGAAGCCCGACATTTACTGGATTCACTTTACGGGAAGAAAAGCGGAAGAGGTGCTTGACACACTGGGACTGGCGGTGGGACAGCCGGTCTTGCTGCAGATTAAGGAAGAGCTGCCGGAGATATTTGAGAGAATAATCATGGAACTCAGGCTTGACCGGTATCAGAGTGCCGAGATGGCGGAAGCCTGTCTGAGACAGTTATTGATTACGGCTGCACGGCATCATAACGTGGAGGGACAGGAAAAGCAGGTTTATAATTCCATGCTGGATGAGATCATAAACCAGTTCCATCATGAATACCAGTCAGAGATCAATATAGCACGGGTTGCCGAACAATATCATATCAGCTGCTCCTGGTTTATCCGTGAATTCAAGAATTATACGGGTTATTCACCGAAGCAGTATATCACAAACCTCCGTCTGCAGCATGCCAAGGAGCTGCTTAATAATCACTACCTTTCCATCAGTGATGTATCTTCTCTGGTAGGCTATGAGAACCAGTTTTACTTCAGCCGGATCTTCCGTAAATATACGGGCATGTCCCCCAGTGAGTACCGGGAGAAGGAAAAGAAACGATAGACAGGCGTGCTGCACCTTTCAACACGCCTGTTTTGATTATTATTATCCGGTTTATTGTAATTTTATCTGAGCTACTTTCTCGTCCTGTTTAAAGTGCAGTACCGCCCCTTTTGCTTCTTGCCTGCCGATTACGGTGCGGTCCAGCTTTTCTTTCAATTGTTCTGAGATCTGTGTTAACGGAAGCCTTACCTCGGCAGATTCAATAAGACCCAGCTCCTTTAAGCAGTATTTTACCGGGGACGGGTTGGGTTCCCTGAAGAGGAGCGGTATGATGTCATAGAGCTTCTTCCAGGATTGGAGCGCGCCTTCCGTATTATTCTCCTTCACCTTCTTATATATATCCAGGAAGACCTCCGTCTTCAGATGTGCGGAAGCCAGGATACCGCCATGACCGCCCAGCGTCAGCGTAGTATAGAACAGGATATCTTCTCCGGTCAGAAGAGAGAAATCCTTGGGCGGATTCATAAGCAGCGCCATGGTCTGCTTGAAATCGCCGCTGGCATCCTTAATTCCTATAATGTTCTTGATCTCGGCCAGCCGGTGGACGGTTTCATTCTCGATATTGACTCCCGTACGGTAGGGAATGTTATACAGGATGATATTCAGATAGGTTTCCTCAGCTATATTTTTAAAGTGTGCGTAGATGCCCTCCTGACCGGGCTTGTTATAATACGGACATACGGAAAGGATACCGTTGATATCATAATATTCCGCTATTTTTACCTGCTTGATGACCTTCTGCGTATAATTGCCGCCCACTCCCACGTAGACAGGAACACGGTTATTTACATATTCCATTGTTCTTTCAATCATTTCTTCGAACTCGTAATCATTTAATACGGGACACTCCCCGGTGGTTCCCAGAGGGATGATACCGTCGACCCCCTTGTTGATATAGTGGTCAACCAGTTTTTTATAAGACTTAAAATCTATTTTGTCATCTTTAAAAGGAGTAATGATCGGTAACCAGACACCATTCAATTTCATAATAAAAACCTCCATACATTCAGCATAAGCGATTTAATCTACAGATGGGAGATATTCCTATCTCAGTTTCTTATTCTATTCTACACCACATTATTTTATGGAAATAGCATTATAATGCTTTGATTATTGCATATAATGCTGTATACTGTAAGAAATTGAAAAATGTATAAGGAGAGGCAGGGGATGCTGCATGAATGGATTTGAAAAACTCGGATATCTGGAGGATGATTTTAAGATATTTCATATTCTGGACCGGCAGCGGAAGGAGTTTGAATTTCATTACCATGATTTTAATAAGGTTATTATCTTCCTCAGCGGCAATATCAATTATTCCATTGAAGGCAAGAATTACATTTTAAAGCCCTATGATATCGTTCTGGTGAATGAAGGTGAGATACACCGGCCCTCGGTCCTGGATAATACCGCCTATGAACGGATCATTATCTATGTGTCCTCCCAGTTTTTGAACAGCTATAAAAGCAGGGACTATGATCTGAGCTATTGCCTGGAACGGGCCAAGAAGGAGCACTCCAATGTTCTTCGGATCCCTTCCGTCGATAAGAGCAAGCTGTACCAGGTATGCCAGGAGCTGGAGCATTCCTTTAACGACCAGGCTTTTGCCAAGGAATTATACCAGAAGATTCTTTTTCTGGAATTTATGATCCAGCTGAACCGGACCGCCATCGCCAACCATATCAGCTATATTAATTCAGCCAGCGGGGACAGCAAGCTTCTGGCGATCATTAACTACATCAATGACCACCTGGCTGATGATATTACAATTGACAGCCTGGCGGAGCATTTTTATCTCAGCAGGTTCTATCTCATGCACTATTTTAAGGAGGAGACAGGGTATACCATCGGGAACTATATTACGGAGAAGAGGCTTATGCTTGCAAAAAGCCTGGTACAGAACGGCAGCTCCATTACGGATGCCTGTTTTCAGAGCGGATTCAAGAATTACTCCAGCTTTTCAAGAGCCTTCAAGAAGGCTTTTAATACGGTTCCCAAGAATGCAGCCATTCTTGATTAATAATTGAATCTTAAGAATTCCTTAAGTTTCCCGCTAACAAACAATTACCATAGAATAGCCACAAAAAAGCCATAAAATGCAGGTAGCATTAATTTGACAGGTCTGGTAATTACAAAATAACAGAGTAAAGTTATGGTAATTATCAGCCCTATGGTACCTGACGGCCTTGCATAATATTATATGGAGTTGATCGAATGAGGAAACAAGTTTTATTACTATTATTCATGTCACTGTTAATCCTAGGATTTTCTGATCTGTACATACAAAAAGCGTACGCGAGCGGACTGACGCCAACCGTAGCACCGACCGCGGCGCCGGCAATAACGCCGACGCCTTCTGTTACCCCCTCAGTAACCCCTACTCCTGCACCGACAGTCACGCCGGTTCCCCAGGCAAGCTTTATTATACTGGAGGAGCAGCCTGTAAAGACCGTATATGGCAGGGGAGAGGAACTGGATCTTACGGGCATGAAGGTACTGGCATATTATGTGGACGGAACCAGTGCCTATGTGACGGACTATCAGATTGTCGGCTATAACAGTGAACAGATCGGACCGCAGACAGTGGTCATATTGTATCAGAATCAGATGACGACCCTTTCGATCACGGTATTGCCTAAAAAAGTAACCAACGTTACCGTCTCCAATTATAATACGGCCTCTTTCACCTTGGCCTGGGATGCGGATCCGGGTGCTTCGAGATATGAAATCTATGCCTTGAATGAAATGACGGGAAATTATGACTTGTATAATATATCCTATACAAACAGCGCTGTCTTTTATTTTCCGCCTGCTACCATAGAAAGCTTTCAGATATGTTCTGTCACCTATGTTCTCGGAATGGAATATAAAAGTCCCATGTCCGATATCATCACGGCGGCAACCAGTCCCGAAGCGGTAACCGGACTTATTGTAACCGCAACCAGCCCCAACTCCATCAGCCTGTCCTGGGATCAGGTGGCCGGTGCAACGGGATATCTGGTCTACCGCAGTGATTCTACGGCAGATAATTATGTCTTCTGCGGCACAACGGCAGACACATTCTTCTTAAATGACAAGCTCGTCTCCGGTAAAGGCTATAAATACAGGGTTGTTGCCTATGTCTACAGTGAAGCGTATGCAGGTGCGGTATCTAATATTATTGACAGCAGCACCAATGCTGCAAAGATGGCGATCAAATATAAGCAGGGAGACACGAAGGTCCGGATGACCTGGAGTAAGATTAACGGGGCCACGGGTTATGATATCTACATAATGGATCCGGAAGCGGGTGAAATACTGCTTGCCTCCCTGCCCGGCAATACAACCTTAACCTACACGGCAGAAGGCCTGCAGCAGTATCAGGAATACATGTTCTACGCCGTAGCCCGGCGTGAATACAACGGAGCGTTCTATGACAGTCCAAACTCTGATCTGACCTCGTTTTACATGGTGGAGCTTGAGCCCACAAGTACCATAGGAAAGCTGTTTCCCACGAAAGCAGATTTTTTAAATTCCTGGTCATATAATAATTTATCTTTCTTTAACAAATATGTCAATTATGACAGGAGCTTTGCTATTCCCGGATTGATAAACACCAATGCAGGCGGTTTTACCAGTACCACAATGTGTCCCCAGGGCCTGACCTTTGCAAAGGATTACCTGTTAACCTCTGCCTATGATCTGAGCGGCGAAGAGAATACGGTGATCTATGTATTGGGCAAGAATACAAAGAGGCTGCTGACCACCCTGGTTCTGCCAAGCAAACCCCATGCGGGCGGTCTTGCCTTTGACGGATATAACGTATGGGTAACCACCGGCAGCAGAGTATCCGCCATTCCTTTCAGTGATGTCACTAAGGCTGTCAAGTCGGGAAACTCCTATGTGTATGTAAACTATTCAACCACCGTAACATTGAATATCACTGCCTCATACACAACCTTTTACGATAATAAACTCTGGGTAGGTACTTATAACGAACTTCAATCCACCTATATGTACAGTTATAAAATAAGTGATATTAAAACGATACCTACCCTGACAAAGGTGGATACCATGGTCATGCCTACCAGGGTGCAGGGAATTGCCTTCTCCAATATCGGAACCCTGTTCATGTCCAGATCCTGCCAGCTCTACGCCGGACTGCGCGGCTATATGCGGCAGATAGATGTGTATAAACCGCTGTATAAGGAAGCTGTCAACGGAGTAATACCTCTGGGGAATCTGGTGAATTCCGTAAGTATGCCCTCCATGAATGAAGGTATCGCAATTAACGGAAACTATCTGTATGTGACCTTTGAATCCGGAGCCTTTGATAAATCCACCTATAAGATGGACCGGATCTGTGCCTTTAAGGCGGCTGATATCGTTAAGGTTAAAAAATAACCGGAGCGGACAGGAAAATGCTTTGTAATTTTTAATTGAATATTGAGGATAATCCATATGTAGTTTATAATAGGTTAATCTACACAGATTATAATGGTTATATTATAAATGCAATAATACATACTATGAAAGAGGTATCCTTAGATGAGAGAAAGATTACAAAGATTTTTTCAGGGCAGATACGGAACGGATGAATTAAACAGGTTCCTTATGTATGTTATGGCAGCCTGCCTGGTATTATCCTTTATTGCAGGAAGTGCATTTTATATTATCGGTATCATTGTCATGTTTACGGTATATTTCAGAATGTTTTCAAAGAATAGATACCGTCGGGCTGCCGAGAACCAGATTTATCTCAGATACCGTGACAGAGTGCGCAATTTCTTCCGAAGCAGGTTTCACAGGGGAGGTAAAATCTTCCCGGGAAATCATACCTCCCAGGGAAGTAAAACATCCCAGGGAAATAGAGCCTATGATTCGACCCACCGCATCTATCCCTGCCCGTCCTGCAAGCAAAAAATCAGAGTACCAAAGGGAAAGGGCAAGATTGCGATTCACTGTCCCAAGTGCGGCAGGGAATTTGTCAAGAGAACATAACTGCATAAGCTGCGGATAACAGGGATTCGCATATCCTCCATATATAAAAAAGTGCTGGAGCTAAATAGCTCCCAGCGCTTTTTTTAATTGGTCCAGTGCCTGCTTCAAGGTTGCCCTGGTACATGCAATATTAATCCGTTCAAAGCCTTCCCCGCAGCTTCCGAAGATATGTCCGGCATCCAGCCAGAGCTTTGCCTGATGCACAATCAGTTTCTCCATCCCTTTTCTGCCCAGCCGAAGGGCCGTACAATCCAGCCAGATCAGATAAGTGCCCTGAGGTTCCACCAGGGTAATGCCGGGAAGGTTATTCTTAATGAATTCACGGACATATTGCAGATTCCCGTACAGGTAAGCACGAAGCTCCTGCAGCCAGGGCTCGCCGTATTGATAGGCAGCCTTGCAGGCGACCAGGCCCAGGACATTCAGCTGGCTGAAGCCGCTGGCACTTACCTCGTTTTTAAATCTCTGTCTGAGCGTTTCATTTTTAATGAATAGGTTCGCCACCTGCAGGCCGGCCAGATTGAAGGTCTTGCTGGGAGCCGTGCAGATTACGCTGTTTTCGGCAAATTCATCGCTGATACCTGCAAATACGGTGTGTTCGTATCCGGGAAAGGTGAAATCACAGTGGATCTCATCGGATAATACAATAACCTTATGCTTCAGGCAGATCTCACCCATTCTGGTGAGCTCCTCCCTGGTCCACACCCTGCCTACCGGGTTATGAGGACTGCATAATATGAAAAGCTTTACCTTCTGTGTAATAATCTTTTGTTCAAAATCTTCAAAATCAATGGAATATCCATGATCATCGTAAACCAGCGTATTGGTCACTAACTTTCTGTTATTCAGATGAATTGCTTCATAGAAGGGATAATAAACCGGAGGCTGTATCATCACCGCCTCACCTTCCCGTGAGAAGGCCTTAACAGCAGTAGCCACGGCGAACACAACTCCCGGGGACTTCACTAACCAGCTCTCTTTGGTTTCCCATCCGAAGTGTTTAATAAACCAGTCATGGACCGCATCAAAATATTCTTTTTTCATCTCACTGTAACCGAAGATACCGTGGGATACTGCCTTATGGAGCTCTTCCAGCACTTCGGCAGGAGCCTGGAAATCCATGTCTGCCACCCAGAGCGGCAGAATATCGGAAGGCTTGCCGCGTTCTGCGGCGAAATCATATTTGAGGGAGTGAGTACCCCGTCTGTCAATTATGGTGTCAAAATTATAGCTCATATTACCTCCGTTTTATCAATCGTGCATTATGCCCGGCATAATTATCACATGGTATATTACTCCTGGAATGCCTGCTCCAGATCCTGTAAGAGGTCCTCAATGTGCTCGATGCCTACCGAGAAACGCAGAAGCCTGTTATTGATTCCTTTTGCTTCCCGTTCTGCCTCCGGAATATCCGCATGGGTCTGCAGCATGGGGTAGGTGATCAGGCTTTCCACACCGCCCAGGCTCTCTGCATATTGAATGAGCTTCACCTTTCTGAGGATTCTGACCGCTGTCTCTTCGCTGTCCACATGGAAGGATATCATGCTTCCTGAGCCGGAGGCCTGTTTCTTATTAATCTCATATCCGGGATGTGAAGGGAGTCCCATATAGTATACCGCTTTCACCTTTTCCTGCTTATCCAGCCACTGTGCCAATTGCTGTGCATTCTTCTGCTGGCATTCCATACGCAGTGACAGGGTTTTGATGCCCCGGAGAATCAGCCAGCTGTCAAAGGGAGGGAGTCCTGCACCGGTAGTTTTTGAAATATAGCGGAGCTTCTCATCCAGCTCCTGGTCCGCAAGCACAAGAAAACCTGCCAGAGTATCATTATGGCCTCCGAGATACTTCGTACCGCTGTGCATCACTATGTCTGCACCCAGATTAATGGGGTTCTGGTAATAAGGGGACAGGAACGTATTATCAACGATGAACAGCAGGTTATGGGTTTTTGTGATTTTAGCGATTTCGCCCAGATCCGTTACATTCATCATGGGATTGGTGGGAGTCTCCACAAAGACGGCTTTGGTACTGCTGTTCACTGCTCCGGCTACGGAAGGAATATCCGAGGTATCGGCATACTCTATCACAATACCGTTCTTTGCGTTAATTGCATTGAATAAACGTATGGTTCCGCCATATAAATCCTCGGAAGCAATGATATGGTCACCGGGCTTGAATAATTCCATCAGCGCATTCATGGCAGCCATTCCCGAAGTAAATGCTACGGCACCGTACCCGTTCTCAAGAGAAGCCACGGTCTTTTCAACCTCTTCCCTGGTGGGATTCTGGGATCTGGAATAATCATAACCGGTACTTGCACCAACATCCGGATGGGCAAAGGTTGCCGTCTGGAAGATGGGGAAACTGATGGAACCGGTTTTTTCAAGGCTTCGTTTATCATTGCTGCCATGGACACATTTCGTATTTACATGATATTTCATATGGCCTGCCCTCTTTCTTGTATAATATTCACGGTTAATGCAGAGGAGCTTTCAAGTTCCTGATCTGCGTATTATTATATCCGGTCCGATCAGATAAAAAACATGAAGCCCTGATCCGACTTATGCTTGTCTACTTCCGATACCAGATCATATAAAGTGATCTTTGAAAGCATATCCTTCACTGACAGATCAAGAGGAACATATACCATGGAATTCATGACGGTTTCGATTTCCGGTGCCTGCTCTGTCAATGTTTCTTCCGTATTCTCAAAGAGAGAGGTTTCAACAGCAGCCAATATATCATAAACGGTAATCTGATTCGGATCGGAGGCCAGCTGGTATCCGCCCTGGGAGCCCTTGATGGAGTTGACGATCCCGCTGCGTTTTAATAAGGAAAAAACCTGTTCCAGATAGATCTTTGATATATTGAGCTTATCGGAGATGCTAATCAGAGTAATATATTCGTTTTTACTGTTGTTCTGCGCCATATGGATGGTGGAAGCGAGTGCATACCGGCTTTTCGCGGATAATCTCATAGGAATAACCCTAACCTTTCATCATAATATCATAATATTTAAGTTATTAAGCATGAAATACAGTCCGGAAGCTTTTTTTGGCTCCTATCTTACAAGACTATTCATACTATTTTAATATGTTATCTATAATAGTGGAAAAGAGGGGTATTGTCAATAGCTTATCAATAAGGCATAATAGGTCTATAAGGGAGGCGGGCAGAATAAATTATATGAAAAAATCTTATATTATCTATTGACAATTATTATATAGTATAATATGATAATAATAAACATAGTAATCATATATGATATATATTTAAAATTAGGAGGTAGTATTTATGTCAAAAATTTATAAGAGTTTAACCGAACTCGTAGGTAAGACACCGCTTCTTGAGTTATCCAACTATGAGAAGAAGAATAGTTTAGGCGCCAGTGTAATTGCAAAACTGGAATATTATAATCCTGCAGGCAGTGTTAAGGACAGAATAGCAAAAGCAATGATCGAAGATGCGGAAGCCAAGGGCAGGTTAAAGCCGGATTCCGTTATCATTGAACCTACCAGCGGTAATACCGGTATCGGTCTGGCATCCGTTGCGGCAGCAAGAGGATACCGTTTGATCCTTACCATGCCTGAGACCATGAGCGTTGAGAGAAGAAACCTGTTAAAGGCTTACGGCGCCGAGCTGGTGCTTACGGAAGGTGCAAAGGGCATGAAGGGTGCTATCGCCAAAGCAACAGAGCTGGCAGAGGAGATTCCGAATTCCTTTATCCCCGGCCAGTTTGATAATCCTGCCAATCCGGCGGTCCATAAAGCAACTACCGGTCCCGAGATCTGGGAAGATACCGACGGCCAGATTGATATATTCGTATCAGGTATCGGTACCGGCGGTACAATAACCGGTGCAGGCGAATTCTTAAAGTCCAAGAACCCGGATATCAAGGTTGTTGCGGTTGAGCCCAATGACTCGCCGGTATTATCGGAAGGAAGATCCGGAGCTCATAAGATCCAGGGGATCGGTGCGGGCTTCGTACCTGCTGTTTTGAACACTACCATCTATGATGAGATTATACGTGTTAAAAATGAGGATGCCTTCGCAATCGGCAAGGATCTGGCAAAAGCGGAAGGCTTACTGGTAGGCATCTCTTCCGGTGCTGCTTTATGGGCGGCTACCGAGATTGCAAAACGTCCGGAAAACAAAGGAAAGAAGATCGTTGTAATCTTACCGGATACCGGCGAGCGTTATTTGTCAACTCCGCTTTTCGCTGAATAGATTTCCGGCCGTATTGGCAGCGCTTCAAATGATAATATTATAAATTATTGCTTCCTGTGAATATGCATATATAATATAGTATCAACAAAGCGGATGCTGCAGGCTTCTAAAGTAAGATTTAGGAGCACTGCAGCATCTGCTTCATTATCCATATAAAAATACGGGCTTATTATTTCTTTTTTCTTCCATCAAGTATTGAATAATCCTTATTAGTTCCTTATAATCATAGATAAGCGGATAAATAAATGCTTCTCATATACCCATAAACAGCATAATTGAGTATAACAAGTATTTGCATTTATCGAAATGGAGGACGGAAGATGGGACGAGTAAGAATAGTGGCAGACAGTACCTGCGATTTATCAGAGGATCTAATTAAGAAATATGAGATAACCATTATTCCATTGAATATTGTACTGGATATGAAGAGCTATCTCGATGGAAAAGAAATTATACCGGATAAGATCTATCAATGGGCGGATGAGAATAACACCACACCGAAGACGGCAGCACCGGAGATGGGATATGTACTGGAAATATTAAAACCGATGACGGAGGCACAGGAGGATATTATCTTCATAGGAATATCGGAGGAGATGTCAGTTACCTGCAATACCATTCGCATGGCGGGAGAAGAGCTGAATTATGAGAGGCTTTGGGTGGTGAATTCACAGAATCTCTCTACAGGAATCGGATTACAGGTGCTTCGTGCTTCGGAATATGCCTTACAGGGATGGGATGCCGATAAAATTGTGAAGGAAATCGAAGCTGCAAGAGACAGGGTCCGCGCTTCCTTTGTGGTTGATACCTTGACCTACTTACATCGCGGCGGCCGCTGCAGCGCAGTGACGGCTCTGCTGGGTAATGCGCTTAAGCTGAAGCCCATGATCAGCGTAACCGACGGCAGGATGGGAGTTGCCAGGAAATACCGCGGAAAGCAGCGCCTGGTGGTGCACAGCTATGCGAAGGATCTGGAACAGCAGCTCCTGCAGGCGGATTCTAAGCGGGTCTTCATAACTCATTCCGGGATCGATACGGAGATCCTGATCGAGACCTTTGATTTCCTGAAAAGGCTCCACTACTTTGATGAGATCCATATCACGAGGGCAGGGGGCGTAATCTCCAGCCATTGCGGCTGGGGCACCCTGGGGATTTTGTTTTACGAGAAGTGATATCAGCTATCTGATAACAGCAAAGAAGCTACTTTATTATCTTTGCTGTTTTTCATTATATATTGCAGGAGGCAGGTTCACAGGCCGTGAGCGGTCAGAAAGCGGTGAGATTATTAATATTCAGGAATTATCTGTTGCAAGAGGAATTACAAAGGCTGAGCTGGTTCTTAAAAATGCTGATTTGATTAATGTGTTTACGGAATGCATCGAGCATGCCGATATTGCAATAAGTAACGGCCGAATTGCAGGTATCGGCAGCTATGAGGGTGAAACGGAGATAGACTGTTCAGGCAGATATGTGGCACCCGGTTTTATCGATGGGCATATTCACCTGGAGAGCTCCATGCTAAAGCCGGTGGAATTCGTCAAGACGGTATTGTCCCACGGCACTACGGCGGTGGTTGCGGATCCTCATGAGATTGCCAATGTATGCGGTCAGGCCGGAATTGATTACATGCTGGCAGCGACACAGGGACTGCCCGTGGATATATGGTTTGCCTTACCTTCCTGCGTGCCCTCCACATCCTTTGACGAAAGCGGATGCATCCTGCGGGCGGAGGATCTCAGAGGTTATTATAAGCATGACAGGGTGATCGGCCTGGCCGAGGTCATGGATTATATGGGTACGATCCGCGGTGATGAGGATATTCTGCATAAGATAGCCGATGCCAGGCGGTTCGGGAGAATTATTGACGGTCATGCGCCGGGGCTGCAGGGCAGGGAACTGTGTGCCTATGTGTATGCCGGTATCCATTCGGACCATGAGTGCATCAGCTTTGACGAAGCCAGAGAGAAGCTTAAATTAGGGCAATGGATCATGGTTCGGGAGGGGACTGCCGCCAGGAATCTGGAAGCACTGATGGGAATATTCCGCGCGCCTTATTACCAGAGGGCGCTCCTGGTGACAGATGATAAGCATCCCCATGATTTGCTGGAACACGGTCATATTGATGATATACTTCGGAAAGCAGTCCGGCTTGGTGCGGATCCCTGTATCGCAGTCAGGATGGCTACCTGGAATGCGGCCTCCTGCTTCGGCTTGAAGGATACAGGCGCTGTGGCACCCGGATATAAAGCGGATCTGGTGATCTTGTCCGATCTTAAGGATATGAAGGTCGATAGTGTGATAAAAGGCGGACGGCTGGCAGCAGATAACCGAGAAGCATATATTGACAATTGCGGATCGGAAAAAGTCAGGTATGGAAGGATTAATGACGGCCGTGCCGTAATTCCTATGGTTGAACCCTTTATCAGCAGGGCAGTATCGGATCCGATCTATCATTCCTTTCATTGCCGGGAGCTGACAGACAATGATTTCATAATTCCAGAGACAGGTACGGCTGAAGCTTCCGGGACGGCCGGTAAGACAGCGGCAGCAGCCGGAGAGAAAGCGATGGAAGCTCCGGCGGAATTTCGAATCATCCAGTTCGTAAAGGATGAGATAGTCACCAGGGAGATCAGGTCAGGACTTACGGAGGGGAAACCGGAGGTATCGGTACGGTCCGATATTCTGAAGCTGGCTGCTGTGGAGCGGCATCATAATACCAATCATGTGGGTATTGGGTTTGTCAATGGATATGGTCTGCAGCAGGGAGCAATTGCGTCTTCCGTATCCCATGATTCCCATAATATCATCGTGGTGGGAACATCCGACAGTGATATGGCTGCAGCGGCGAATGCCGTACGAAGTATGCAGGGAGGCTGGGCAATTGCTTTGGAAGGCAGAGTAATAGCAAGCCTGCCCCTGCCCATCGCCGGTCTGATGAGTGAACTGGATGCAGGTACCCTGGCCTGCCGGATCAAAGAGATAAAGGCAATCGCCAGATCCCTGGGAGTGAAGGAAGGCATCGATCCTTTCATGACACTTGCCTTTGTCAGTCTTCCGGTAATACCGGAAATCAGATTATTGACGACGGGATTATATAATACCCGGCAGCAGCGGATAGTATCCGTATATGTATAAACCGGTCAGGTTATTTTACGCACTTTTGGACAATGATAACAGTAATATTGATGTTTGTCCAAAAGGAGAATGATCTGATCCATGGAAGTACCTTATGTGAAGCTTATATTGGCAAAGTACTGTATGCCGACTTTATTGAAAATGAAGCCGGCCAGTCTGATTAATGTATCAAAGGAGAATATCGGAGGTAATATTGATGAAGATACCGGATTCCTTCATCAGTTAAAGGGGATTATAAAGTGCTTTCAATGCGATTATTCCCTGCTGTACGAGAATGAGATATCCTTAATCATCTTAGTATATTATGAGACTTCCATAGACCAGATACTGAAACAGGAGGATAACAGGCGGTTCTTGATCAATCGCGGCTATCATCTGGGCGGAGAGAGACTTGGGGATACAGGAAATATTGAGAACATCCTGGGACAGCTGAAGAAAAAGTATGGAGTGTATAAAAACAGGGATATAACAGAAAAAGGGGAGGAGCAGCCTCCTTTATTAAACGGCTGTTATCCCCATGAAATCGGACTTCTTTTAGGATTTCCCCTGGAGGATGTGGAGGATTTTATACGGCATGAAGGCAAAGATTATCTATATTGCGGGGCCTGGAAGGTATATCATAATCCCGGGGCCGCCCTCAGGATATTCGAAAGCTATCGCAAGGTCCGTGATCATACCCTGCAGTTATTACTGGAGGGTACGGATATAGAGGATATATGTGAGGCCGGAAGCCTGCAGGCCCTGGTACATCATTCCGGAATAAAATTATCCGGTCTGATCTTTCCAGGCAGATAATGGCCTTATACAGCACCGCATATCATAATAAGCTCAGGAAAGAATAACAACGGCGGCTGTTGGCCGCAGAGCATGCACGTTAGGAATGCAATCATAAAAGCAGGAGAGGAATGGTATTTCTTATGATAAATAAAGAAAGAATGACAAATGAATTCTGTGAATTGGCATCAATTGATTCAATTTCATTCAGGGAAAGAAAAATGGCTGATGTCTTAAAGGAGAAGCTTGCCGGATTGGGCTTTGCCGTATGGGAGGATCAGACCGGAGAGATATACCGGGGAACCAGCGGCAATGTATACGGATATCTTAAGGGAGAGACGGAGGGGGATCCCATACTGCTGTCTGCCCATATGGATACCGTGGAACCCGGATTTAACAAAAAAGCGGTCCTGCATGAGGACGGAACGATTACCAGTGATGGGACCACGGTCCTGGGAGCGGATGATCTGTCGGGAGTCGTGGCCATTCTTGAGGCAGTCCGTACCGCAAGGGAGAAGGGGATCCCTCATAGGAGCGTAGAGGTACTTTTTACATATGCGGAAGAAGCCTATCTCAGAGGAAGCGAAGTGTTTGATTACTCACTTATCAAGTCGAAGGAAGCCTATGTGCTGGATCTGGACGGCCCCATAGGAACAGCGGCAATCAAAGCTCCGACCGTGGTTGCTTTCTCAGCAAAGTTTACCGGCAAAGCATCCCATGCGGGCTTTGCACCGGAACAGGGCATCAATGCCATTGCAGCGGCAGCCCAGGCTGTCTCACAGATCAGGCAGGGCTGGATCGATGAGGAGACTACGGTGAATATCGGCACCATTGAAGGCGGCAAAGCAAAGAATATTGTCTCTGCGGAATGCCTCCTGCAGGGAGAGGTAAGAAGCCAGAAGCATGATAAAGCCCTGGCCCAGGTGGAGAAGATCAGGGATACCTTTGAAACGGCAGCCGCCGGCTTCAAGGCAGAGCTGGAATTCACCACTTCCTTTGCATGCATAGCTTATGAGACTTCTCCGGAGCATCCGGTGGTACGGCGGTTTGAGAAGATATGCAGAGGGCTGGACCTGACTGCCAGACTGATTACAACCCTTGGGGGCAGTGACAACAATAATTTTGCAAGGCATGACATCACGGGAATTGTAATCGCCTGCGGCATGAATAAGGTGCATTCCCTGAATGAATATACTCATGTGGATGAGCTGGAGCGCTGCTGTAATATAGTTCTTAAAATAATTACTCATCCGGACGGAGCAGATCAAAAGAACAATTCAGATTAAGAATACAAAAGAATTCAATTGATTAATTTCGTATCGGTATATCATGGGCCATATGGTGTAACGTACTTTAATACCCGGGAAGAAAGCACAGGATGGATATTTGATAAAGGCTGCTAAATTTATCTTATGCAATCTTTAGAGGACTCAGGCGCATCGGGGATTTTAGATATTGTACAAGGTGATTATTGCCTTTTAGAAAACAGGGACAAGCTTAATGCCGGATATTTAAAGCACACTGCACCGGTATGCAGAGCTTCCCGAATATACCGATTTTAAGTCTATGCAATGACAGCTTTTTTAAGTCTATGCAATGACGGCTTTCGTTTCTTTTCTGTTATCCGATGATGAATATGATTATTTATAATTACATATTGACATCTATAAGTCATGGATGTATATTTATATACAGTTAGGAATAAATATGCATATTAAGAGTGGATTTCTTATGATAGTACTCTCGATTTACTGATAAGAAAGGGATTGGATATCTTATGAAAAGAAAAATATTTGTAGACGGAATGAGCGGAACCACGG
>JAFADH010000052.1 GCA_023424995.1 Bacillota bacterium
ATCTAATATCAAAAAGAATCAGAAATGAGGCTGCGGTATGAAACAAAAACACATCGGGAAGACGGCAGCAGTGCTTCTCCCCATAATGATAATAATCCTCCTTCTGCGTAAAGAGGATATACTGGCACTGGTTTCGTATTTTCCGGCCTGTTCCTTCTATAATGCCTATGATATCTACTGTCCCTCCTGCGGCAATACAAGAAGTGTGACTGCCCTGCTGCAGGGTGACATACCATCCTCCCTTCGATACAATATCATCCCCGTCCTTTTGGCTCTGATGGGTATTCTTGGTTATATTGAGCTTATCACTTACAGCTTTGGCCGCCATATCCGTCTGCTTCCAAGAAGATTGAGTTTCTATCTGATTCTGCTGGCGATCCTTATGGTTTACTGGATCATGCGTAACTTCTCTCCTTATCTGACTCCTTAGAACTGCCTTGCAGAAAGTAAATATTACTCCTTAATTTATATAATAAAAAACCGGTGCCGGACAATCTGGCATTGTCCGGCGCCGGCTGGTATCAAATAAAAATCTAATAATAGTAATCCTGTAAATCAAGCTCATTATAGAATTCATCAAAGAAATTGTTTAATATACCATTGCCGTCACTGAGCAGGGCAATTGTGCTGATAAGTCCTAAGATTCCCAGCAGGATGCCAAAGCTGCAGAGGATAATCCCGATGATGGCCATGGTCCTGCCGCCCGTCTTTCTTCTTATGCTCAGAATACCAAGTACCAGACCGACAATAGATACCGGCAAAGTTATGAACCAGCCACAGCATGCGATAGCAACCGCAACGATACCGCATATCAGGGAAGCGATTGCCATACCGTTATCCGCCTTCCGGGGCTGCTGGTACTGTGAGTACTGCTGGTAGGGATTTTGCTGGTAAGGACCCTGTCCATATTGATATTGCTGGTTCGGATCCGCCTGCTGATATTGATTCGGATCATACTGCTGATACTGGGATTGCCCGTTATACTGAGGCTGCTGGTATTGAGGCTGGCCCTGGCCTGTATTGGCCTGCTGGTAAGGGTTGTTCTGCTGGTCAAGGTTGCCTTGCTGGTTCGGATTCCCCTGCTGGTAAGGATTGCTTTGCTGGTTCGGATCCCCCTGCTGGTAAAGATTGCTTTGCTGGTTCGGATCCCCTTGCTGGTAAGGATTGCTTTGCTGACTTTGATCAGGCTGCGGCTGATCATTCTGACGGCCTGTACTATTCTGGTTATTATCGCCTTCATTAGGATACATATCTCCCATGAAATTACCCCCTCGCTTAGATAGTTAATATTTTCATTAATTTTATATAATTCTAACATAGAATGGAAATTACATCAACTAGTATTCATAGCCTATGGCTTTTACCTGTTCCACAGCCTTTGCCGTAACCCGGACATGTTTAAACCGGCATACATAATAATAAATATTCCGGGCAATCTAATCAGTATAAGAAGTAAGAAAGCTGACTATGGATATTAGTCGGCTTTCTTAATAGAATGGAGGTTATCTTATGTCATATGTTGCACCGGAAATAAAAGAAAAATTCGAAACACTCTCAATTGATTTAAAAAATGCAATTCTTGAAAGGAATGTAACCATAAACAATATCCACGATCTGATTAACGTTCTGGATGCCATAGTTAAAGAAGGGGAGCAGGAAGAGCAAAAACAGCATGTCTGAAGACAGGCCGGCTATGCCAATTATCAGGTAATTGAATATACTATTATAGAATAGTGTGAACAGCCTTGCATAATCGCAAAAAAGTATGCGGGGCTTGTAATGATATACACACTGGGAATGAGGTATGTTCATGAACACGATAATAAATGATGATTTATTGAAAGAGGTTCCTCTCTTATATGTTATCTTTTCAGTGGATGATAAGCTTGGGTTTAAAATAATACATGCCAGCGAAGCCTGCTGGAAGTATAAGGCGGAAGACGGAACCATATCGGATCTCATGTCGGAAACCGTGAGGCATCCGCTGGATGTTGTGGATAAGTTACAAGAGATAGAGATTCCCTATAATAAACCCGTGCTCCGGTTTGGCTTCTCAAAAAAGCCGAATTCCTATAGTGTACGTTATTGGCCGGATCTTTACGCCGGCATTGTTGAGCTCTACAAGAAGGAACATATGTATTTTACGGTAGAGAATAATGCGGTAAGCATTCCCTTCCGCTACGACGGCTATGTTCTCCAGGTAAGGGCAGCATGGGATTACGGAGAAGCGACTTATGAATTTCACCTGTCAAGAGGTGGAATATAAGGTATGATGAATGGAAGCTGCCCTCCCCGGAGTCATTGGATTAACTCCGGGGAGGGCATTGTTTATTATCTTATTGGAAGGTAACCGTGAAGCCGCTCATAATCAGGTGGATATCCGGGTGCTCAATATTACTGGTGGTAAGGTTGATAAAGGCAGCCGAGCCATTGCCGGTATAGGTGAATATCGCCGCTCCCAGATGAGGGGTGGAGAACCGGGAGGAGGTTATGGCATCTTTTCCTGTTCCGTTAATATTGATGTTCCTGAATATAATATTGCTGAAGCCTCCGCCGTATCCGATCTGAATTGCATCTCTCTGGGTATTGACGATATCGATATTTTCAAAGGTGATATTCCGGATACTGGTGGTGGAAGCTTCCAGATCAATGGCACCTCTTTCCCCATTGTAACAATCCTTGCTGGTACCGCAATTAATTATGGTAGTATCGGAGAAGGTCATTCCGGTATTGTTATCAAAATGATACCCCCGGAATACCGTATTCAGCCGGATGGCAGAGCCCATGAAGCAGTCCTTGATGTAGTTATACTGTGCCCTGTGTCCGGAACCGCCGAAGATTCCGATTGCACCCGCACGCCAGTTATTTTCAATGGTATTGTACAGGAAGGAATTGTTCACTGCCATGGGCGCATTGTTGTAGTTGTCCGGCCAAACCGCCAGTCCGTCATCACCGTTATTGCGTACGCTGCAATTGCGTACCGTTGAATTCTTCGTGCCCTGGCAGAAGTTCACGCCGTCCGCCAGATTATTTCTGATACGTCCGTTCTCAATTAACAGATTATCTGCCGGGATCGCCGGAGTATGGGCATAATCTCCTACCCAGAAGCCGCATTCAAAATGCTCTTCCCAGAAATCATGAATCCTGGAATTGGTTCCGAAATTATCCATGAAGCATTTATATATGGCCTCCTGTCCGTAACGGGACCGAAGCATGGAGTTGATATATACATTACTAAAGTCTACCGAGCCTGTAATACGGAAGGAGATACCGCCGCTGGCAGCATTGGGGGAGGTAAACTGCAGATTCGTATGCCAGATACCGGCCCCGGTGATGGTGATATTATTCGCGGTAATTACCCACATATTCCCCAGATGGAAGGTCCCCTCCGGGATATATACGGATTTACCGGAGGAAGCCGCAGCACTGACGCAGGCATTAAAGGCTGCCAGATCATCCGTACCGTCATTGGGTGTTGCCCCATAAGCCGTTACGGAAAGAGAATTCGAGGGCTGCGAAATCGCGGAAGGAACCGGCTCCACTTCTACAAAGTCCACTCCGTATTCCAGGCTGTCTCCATTGGTTTTCTGGATTCTGAGCTTATCTCCCGCCTTCAGGGCAGTGGGAAGCTTCCAGTGCACTTCATCAAACCGGAAGGCCGCCTGGCCTCCATTCGGTGCATCCTGAGGATGGTCTCCGGTGAAATACTGCCAGGACCAATAGGAGGATAAGGAAACCGTAGCAACCTTAGACCCGTTGACAAAGCAATCCAGAGAACCGTTCAGCCCCATACCGTTGCTGGAATCCGGCATGGTAAATCTCATATTGACTCCGGCTCCGCCCTGTCCGATGGTCCATTCTACATAGGAACCATTAGAGGGAAGGGCCACATATTTCTGATTGGAAGCCTCTGATGCGGTAAGTGCATAGTTAAAATCGGGAGCGGAACGAAGCACTGCTCCGCCGCCATATGATGCATCCTCTGATTCATATCTGGTATAAGGCATGGTGGCGCCCCGGCCTCCGCTGCCTACGGTCAGATTCTTCGTGGCGGTATTATTGCTTTCATTGGTTTCCGGTGTTGTATTGTTATTATCTGCGGTTGCCAGTATGGTATGATTGCCGCTGGCTGCAGTCCAGGTACCTGCCGCTGTTACGGTCAGGCTGGCTCCTGCCGCGATGGGGACAGTGCTGTTAGCTGAGGCTGTCACCTGAACGCCGTCCACTTTAAAGGTTACAACTCCTGCCGCTCCGGCCTGGGTACCCTGATTCTTTATAACCGCGCTGAAGGTAACTGCATTGCCGGCCGTTACATAAGAAGGAGACCAGTCAATACCCGTTACAACAAGATCAATTCCCGGTTTGGGGTTGATGGTCAGATTAATACCATAGGTATTATTGGTTTCATTGGCTTCCGGTGTTGTATTGGCATTATCTACCGTCGCTGTAACGGAACAATCACCCGTTAATGCCGCGGTCCATGTTCCTGTTACGGTAGTAGTTGCCCCTGCTGCGAGAGCCGCAGTATTATTGCTCGAGGTATATACCACCGTTCCGTTTACCGCCAGGGCTACAATTCCGGGCGCTCCGGCTGCGGTTCCCTGATTTTTAATGGTGGCCGTGAAGCTTACCGTATCTCCGTTCACCGGTGCGGCAGGCGTATACGTCAGGTTCGTAACCACCAGATCGGGCATGGGAGAGGTTGTGACTACCATGCTTTCGGTATACTGGTTATTATTTTCATTGGATTCCGCCATCCGGTTCACATCGTCAACCCAGGCACGGATCGTATGTGTACCCGTAGTTGCAGTCCAGGCAGCAGAACCGGAGGGCCCTCCATTGGCCGTTACCGTCACCGTGGCTCCCGGCGCCAGGGAGGTGGTGGTATTATCGGACCAGCTGACCTGCGTATCATCCACGAAGAAGCTGACACCTATGATGGTGCCTGCCGGTGTCGAACCCGTTCCCTGGTTCCTGACAACCGCGCTGAAGGTGACGTTGTTGCCTGTCAGCGGAGATGCCGGATTCGGTATAATATCCGTTATAATCAAATCGGGCATTCCCGGCGTCAAGGTCGGGGTCGGCGTCGGTGTAAGGGTAGGGGTCGGTGTAAGGGTGGGGGTCGGTGTAGGTGTTCCGGTAGGGGTCGGTGTTCCGGTCGGTATAGAGGTCGGCGTCGGTGTTCCGCTTCCTACGTTGATCGTCTTAGAATACTGATTGTTGTTCTCATTAAGCTCAACCATACGATTCACATCGTCAACCCAGGCCCTGACCGTATGGCTTCCCTGGACTGCTGTCCAGAAGGAGCTGCCGCCGGGTCCTCCGTTGGCTGTCACCGTTATGGAGCCGCCTGCCGGTATGGAACCGGAGTTATTATCGGACCAGCTGACCTGCGTATCATCTACAAAGAAGCTTACGCCGTTGATAACTCCCGCCGAGGTTGCTCCCGTACCTTGATTTAGAATAGTCGCACTGAAGGTAACCGCATTGCCGGAGGAAGGATCAGCCGGACTCCAGGAGATGTCCGTCACCACCAGGTCCGGTGTTCCTGATCCGCCGGAAGCCGTACCGTATACCTCAAATTCGGCGGCTTGTCCACCTGCTGCTCCGCTGTTTCCCGTGAAATTCAGCCTGACATATCTTGCATTGGCCTCGGTAAAGGTGATGGTTACCGTATTGCTGCCGGATGGCTGAAAGGTATAGGTGTTTGATGCAACACGGGTGGTATAAGAGTTATTGTCCGTGCTGGTAAGTACGGAAAGTGTCTGTGTTCTTGCGCCCCAGGCCGCATTCAGCTTCAGTATCACTTTATAAACGGATTGTGTACTTCCCAGGTCAACGGTAAGCACATTGGGATATGCATTGGCAGTACCCTCCCAGTATGTATTAACGTTGCCGTCATTGGCATTGGCTGCCACATAGTTCTGCGTATGGCCGTTCTCTGTGATTGTTTTCCCTCTTGCAAGGTTTGTTGTATCTTCCGCATTGGCAGCAGGCATGTACAAAAAAACCTGTGTAAGAATCATCATTAGTGACAGGAATAACCCAAAACATCTTCTTGAGCCTTTTCTCATAAGAAACCTCCATAAAAAATAGTAGAGTATAACCCTCTCCAATGATATGTATATGGTTATTATTGATAATTTATTACAAGTATTTTATGATTTTTTTGTAAATGTTACGCAAAACTAAATATCACCTATAAAGAGGATCTATTCATGTCAGTAAAACGGCTCTTGTATCTGTTTTGAATTGCCATGTTAAAATATGAATCATATAAGATTTGGTTTTTGAATTTTATCAATTCCTGAAACAATTTGAAAAACTCTTATTTATTTACTTGTGAAAACCTTCATTCCGTGTTATAATCAAATAATCATGGAGGTATAGCTCAGTTGGGAGAGCGCTTGCTCGACAAGCAAGAAGTCGCTGGTTCAAGTCCAGTTGTCTCCATTCGGTTCCATCGGATTACATTAAGGTAATCCTAATATCCGGGGGTATAGCTCAGTTGGGAGAGCGCCTGCATGGCATGCAGGAGGCCGTGGGTTCAAGTCCCATTATCTCCATTCACGAACAGTTTCTCAACAGCACTTCGGTCCGGGGAAGAGAATTCTCCGCTTTGGCCGGAGTTTTTTGCGTCCTCCGGCGCTTTTTTGGTGATATCCTCCCCAGCCGCCTGCCCCCGGCACTCGCAGGTACTTAAGTCCAAAATTCAAGGCATATTACATTCGTACTTCCAATTCCTTTCTCTCATCCGCCTGCATTTTTACTTCCACCGTCGCCAGCTCAAGACATCTGTTATATTTCACGACTATTTCCTCCCCGTCCAGCTTGACTGTCGGTTTCCCGGCTGCCGCAAGCTTTATCCTGGAGGTGCCGGCCCCCTTCAGCTTCATGGTCAGTTTATCCTTTTTACCGCTGTATTCAGTTAATTGAAGGCCGTTTGCATGTTTTATACAGACATCATACGGGTTTTCTTTCACTCTTTTCACATTGATCTTCATGTATTTTTATTACCGAATACATCGGAGGGAAGCTTGTTAGTTCCCCTTATTATTTTCCCGTCTGCATCGATTGGCTCAATATACCTGCCTCTCCCGCACATTTCAATATCCAGTATTTTATCTGAGTAATGCAGGCCCTTAAGCTCCATCTCCTCACCTTCATAGGGATAGAAGGTAATTCCTCCCGCATCCGCACCGACTCCCACAACACCATGGATCGCTGCCTGATACCAGCCGCGGATCGAATACGCCTGCCAGGAACCGCACAGGGTGTCCCACCTGTCCTGCTCAGGCTCGGTTGTATCGATGTAACAGGATATCCCTTCAGGAACGGTCAATTTTTCTGTCCAATAGCTCACCCATCCGATCCACTGATTGACCAGATCAAGTCTGTTATTCAGTTTTGTTTTTCCGCTATATACCTTACACAGAACAATGAAAAACGATAATAAATTTTTATAATCACAAAGTCAAGAAGTCAAGACCATTAAAGCGCCATTTTTTTATTTATTAGTCAGGTGTTTTTATTTTTTTCTTAAATTGACGATATTGCCGGCTTAGCTGGTGGTCCTGACTTTCACTGATGCAAAGGGGAGATGGAGGGGATTACATTTTTCTGAAAGTTTACACTTTCAAATTGTAGAATCGCAACTTTTATGGTATGATTTGGAACAAAGAAAATGGTGGTACTATCCATGTATCTGCCCGGAACCGCAAACGAAAGATTTGGCGATTTGCGGATAAGTAAAAAACTTTCACAAA
>JAFADH010000057.1 GCA_023424995.1 Bacillota bacterium
GTACACCGGATATGCAGCATATAAAAGATATAAGTTACCTCGGCCTCAAAGCTATTATTCCTTTCCGATTTCTGCATTGGTAAAGCGGTACATCCTATGCTCTTTTATCTGGGATTGCCTCCACGAATTTTCGCCTCAGATGTTCTTATCCGAGAGCCTGGATAGGGCACATTGCCCAAGAAAAATGATTATCTGAGAAGAATCTCTGAATGCAGCATGAATGCAGAGGTTCTTCTCTTTTTTCCTGGATAATCATATCATCTTGTAACACATATTTTGGCTCTATAATAAAATGCCGGGTGTGAAGATAAACATTTAAAATAATTGACAAATATTTATTAGAATAAACTGTAAGGGCTTGCAAAGGGTAATTCCTAGTATTATAATACTAATTAAAATAGTAGGAATTAAATTGCCTGGTACAATATCTGCAGATACTATGCAGTACCGAACGCAAGTTAATGCACAGCACTAAAAGGCCGTGCCGATACCATAAGAGCTTGCGACTATGGTATGATGCCGCAGGAATTTAATACCGGCACATCTTTATCAAGGATAAAAGAGAAAGGAATGTGGTGACACAATGTCAGAAGAATTATTAAAAGTAAGGGGTCTTACAGTCAGTGTGGACCATAAGAATATTATAAGCGGTCTGGACCTGACTGTTAAAAAGGGGGAAACCCATGTTGTCATGGGACCCAACGGCGCGGGGAAATCGACTCTGGGCTATGCCGTCATGGGTCATCCGGGCTATATGATAGAGGAAGGCAGAATTCTCTTTGAAGGAGAGGATATCACATATGAGAAGCCGGACGTCAGGGCGAAGAAAGGTATCTTTTTATCCTTTCAGAATCCGGAGGAATTATCCGGGGTCACCCTGGAGAATTTTATGAGAGCTTCTAAAATTGCTGTGGAAGGCAGGCCTGTCAAATCGCTTGCCTACCGGAAGGAGCTTGACAGGACCATGGAAGCCCTTGGGATGGACCGGGAATATACCCGCAGATATCTTAATGTAGGCTTCTCCGGAGGAGAGAAAAAGAAATCGGAGATCCTTCAGATGCTGATGATGAATCCGAAGCTTGCCATACTGGATGAGACGGATTCAGGACTTGATGTAGATGCCGTTAAGATCGTATCACAGGGCGTTAAATCTTATAAGGATAAAAGCAATGCTCTGCTGATCATCACCCATAACACTAAAATTCTGGAATATCTGGATGTAGACTATGTCCACATTCTGGTGGACGGAAGGCTCATTAAGACCGGAGGCGTCTCGCTGATTGACGAGGTGAATAAAAAGGGCTTTAAGGAGCTGGCGCCGGTGTGAACAGTCCGGCAAAAAGCATGACGGATATTGGAAGAATAGCAAAATCGGCTACTCTTCAGGATTTATGCCGGAAAGCATGGACGCCGGTGACATATATGAACTACACAGGCAGTGACATATATGACTGTACAGGCAATGACATATATAAACTGTACAGTCAGTGATTTAATGCCTGGGTTAGCTGGGTATGCAGTACGGCAGTATGTGTAAGGAAAGGAGACTCACATGGAGACGGTTAAAAACAAGACGTATGTGAATGATGTTGACCGGAGCATCTATGATATTAAGGATAAGGTAAATGCCGCTTATAAGACCTCAAAAGGGCTTACCTTCGGGATTGTCAATGAGATATCCCTGGAGAAGAACGATCCCGAATGGATGAGAGAATTCAGACAGCGGTCTTTGCAGATATACAACGAGCTTGACCTTCCCGTATGGGGGGCCGATATCTCGGGCCTGGATATGGATAACATTGTGACCTATGTAAGGCCGGATACAAAGCTGCAGTTAAGCTGGGAGGAAGTGCCCCAGGATATAAAGAATACCTTTGAGCGGCTGGGCATCCCCCAGGCGGAAAGGACCTCCCTGGCAGGAGTGGGAGCGCAGTATGATTCCGAGGTGGTATACCATAATGTGAAAGAGGAAGTAAAGAGTCTGGGAGTGATATATACGGATATGGAAAGCGCCCTGCGGGAGCATGAGGATATGGTGAAGGAGCATTTTATGAAGCTGGTTACGCCCCGGGATCATAAATTTGCGGCACTGCACGGCGCCGTATGGAGCGGCGGCTCATTCGTCTATGTGCCTCCCGGCGTATCCGTGGAGATCCCCCTGCAGTCTTATTTCCGGTTGAATGCACCGGGAGCGGGACAGTTTGAGCATACTCTGATCATCGTGGATAAGGGGGCCAGCCTGCATTTTATCGAGGGCTGCTCCGCACCGAAGTACAATGTAGCCAATCTGCATGCCGGCTGTGTGGAGCTGTATGTAAGAGAAGGGGCAAGACTCAGGTATTCCACCATAGAGAACTGGTCCAAGAATATGTATAATCTGAATACCAAGCGCGCGTCTGTGGAGAAGGATGCCGCCATGGAATGGGTATCGGGCTCCTTCGGATCCCGGGTGTCCTACCTGTATCCCATGAGCATCCTAAAGGGAGAGAACGCACGGATGGAGTATACGGGCATTACCTTTGCCGGCAGAGGCCAGAATCTGGACACCGGCGTTAAGGCAGTATATGCCGCACCCAATACCTCCGCCCACATAAGCTCCAAATCCATATCCAAGGACGGAGGCACCAGTACCTTCCGGAGCGCCATAGTAATAGGAAAGGAAGCGGACGGCGCCAAATGTGCCGTATCCTGTGAGTCCCTTATGCTGGACTCCAAATCGCGCTCCGATACCATTCCGGTGATGGATATCCGCAATGATAACGTGGATATGGGACACGAAGCAAAAATCGGAAGAATCAGCGATGATACAATTTTCTATCTCATGAGCAGGGGACTGAGCGAGGCGGATGCAAAGGCAATGGTGGTCAGCGGCTTTGCGGAGCCCATCGCCAAGGAGCTGCCCCTGGAATATGCCCTTGAGATGAATCAATTAATACGCCTGGAGATGGAAGGCAGTATTGGATAGGAAGCGCTGACGCCCAAATTCCCGGGTATCGGCAGCATGGAGGATTTATTATGATACTGGAACTGAACGAAGCAAACAGTCTGCCTATGAAGACCTTTCGGTGGCTGGGGGTCAATGAATTAAAGTTAACGGAAGATATCCCGGACTTAAAGCCCTTTAAGCCGGTCCCGCTTACCGGTGAAGGAGCAAAGGATATAGTAATGATCCCGGACGGCCATGATGTCTGGGAGCAGCTGCCTCATACCGGAATGGGTGAGGAAGAGGCCGCTTTCATACACAGCCACAAGAATAAGGTATTAAACCTTGCCGTGCCCAAGGGGAAGAAGATATCGGAGCCGGTTTTTCTTAATTACCTGCTGGATAAGGCAGATCCGGCCCTGGCAGAGGAGATTTTCCTCCTGGCGGAGGAAGAAAGTGAAATAACCCTGGTGGCCACCTATGAAGGAGAAGCCGGTATTCCCCTGTTCCACGGGAGCCTGATTTCTCTGCTGGCAAGAAAGAATGCCGTGATCAACCTGATTCAGATCCAGCTTCTTCCCGAAGAAGGGATCCATATGAATAATATGGTCGCGGAATGCGGGGAAGGCGCACAGATCCGGATTACCCAGTGTGAGCTGGGCAGCGGCAAGGCGGCAGCCGGAATCCTGGGAGTCCTGCGGGGAGACCGGAGCGAGCTGAAGGTGGACACCATATATTTTGGTGACAGGGAACGCTCCCTGGATTTTAATTACGTGGCCAATCATTACGGGAAGAGATCCAAAAGTGATATGAGCGTTCATGGCGCTCTGATGGATCACAGCCGGAAGATCTTCCGGGGCACCATAGACTTTAAAAGAGGCGCATCCGGCTCGGAAGGGGCGGAAGGAGAGTATTCCCTGCTCTTCGGAAAGAATATCAGAAATATCTCGGCGCCGCTTATCCTCTGCGGTGAGGAGGATGTCTCGGGCAAGCATGCGGCCAACAGCGGAAAGATCGATGAAGAGAAGCTCTTCTATATGATGACCAGGGGCTTCAGTGAGGAAGAGGCGAAGAGGATGATGCTGGAAGCCTGGTTTCATCCGGTAGTTGACCTTATTCCCTCCGAAGCCCTGAAGGAGCAGATTCTTCAATATATCCAAGGGAGGTTGAGACCGGATGAAGGAATATAAATCGGATTTTCCCATATGGAAGCAGGAGGCCGGCTCGAAGCCTCTCATCTATCTTGATAATGCGGCTACCACCCAGAAGCCGGAGTCGGTCCTTAAGGCCATGGAAGAATATTATAAGCAGTATAATGCCAATCCCTACAGAGGGCTCTATGATATCAGCACCAGGGCTACAGAGGCCTATGAAGAAGCCAGAAGGGTAACGGCCCGGTTCATCCATGCCAGGGAGCCGGAGGAAATCATATTTACCAGGAATGCCACAGAGAGCCTGAATCTCATTGCCTACAGCTACGGAAGGAGTATCCTTAAGGAAGGGGATGAAATCCTGCTTCCCATATCGGAGCATCACAGCAATCTGCTCCCCTGGCAGCAGCTGGCCAAGGAGAAGGGAGCAGTCCTTAAGTATCTCTATCTGGACGGGAAGGGACATCTAAGGGAAGAGGAGCTGGAAGAGAAGATAACCGGACGGACTAAAATCGTCGCCCTTGCTACCGTGTCCAATGTCTTGGGAACGGTATTCCCGGTTAAGAAAGTCATTGACCGGGCCCACAGTGCCGGAGCGGCAGTGGTGCTTGACTGTGCTCAGAGCATCCCCCATTATGCGCTGGATGTACAGGAGCTTGATGCGGATTTTGCCGCCTTCTCCGGGCATAAGATGCTGGGGCCCATGGGGATCGGTGTATTATACGGTAAAAGGGAGCTGCTGGAGCAGATGCCGCCTTTTCTGACCGGCGGAGAGATGATTGATTTTGTGTCGGAGCAGGAAGCGACCTTCGCGCCTCTGCCCCAGAGGTTTGAAGCCGGCACGCCCAATGTGGGAGGAGCCGTCGGACTTATGGCAGCCCTGGAATATATCACCCGGCTGGGATACCGGCAGATTCAAGCCATTGAAGAGGAACTGACGGCATACGCCCTGGAACGGCTGAAGGAATTGCCGTATATTAAAGTATATGGAGAGGACCGTCTCTCAGAGGAAAGAAGCGGGGTGATCTCCTTCAATGTGGAGGGAGTCCATCCTCATGATGTTGCCTCCCTGCTGGATGCGGACGGAGTCTGCATAAGGGCAGGACACCACTGCGCCCAGCCTCTGATGGGATATATGGGAATTGCTGCCGCCTGCCGGATCTCCTTTTATTTTTATAATACCAGAGAGGATATTGATATATTTATGGCCGGCTTGAAGAAGGTCAGGAGGTGGCTCGGACTTGGGAATTGAACATATTTATTCGGAGATTTTAATAGAGCATGCGAACTCTGCCCACAATAAGCATCATCTGGCTCACCCTACACAGACCCATAAGGGGATCAACCCCAGCTGCGGGGATGAGATTGAGCTGGAGGTGTTCATAAGGGACGGAAAGATCGAGGATGCCGCCTTTACGGGAAGCGGCTGTGCTATCTCACAGGCTTCCGCTTCGATCATGATTGATCTTATCAAGGGCAGGACAGTCACGGAAGCAAGGCATCTGATCCAGACCTTCACAGGCATGATAAAGCATGAGATAACAGAGGAAGAAGAGCTGGAGGAATTAGAGGATGCCATAGCCTTAAAGGACATCTCCCATATGCCTGCCAGGGTTAAATGTGCAGTCCTGGGATGGCGCACACTGGAAGAGACCATAAAGGAATAATACGGTTAATCTTCATTATATACGCATTGGAAAGCATTTATATGCTTTCGATGCGTTTTTTAATTATGCCGTATTTTTTTTAACTATATGTGAATATTAACGAAAAACCCCAACTATTTAATCATGTCATTATTGAATAGCGACAAAATAATATTTGTTCAAATTGAATCCTGCCGTATTTGACGTTATAATTAAAATATCTTAAGAAGATGATTGGCCAGTCAGTTCTTCAGAAATAATAATTAATAACGATTTTTGAAGTGAGAGGGTAGGTAAAAGTATGAAAGAAAAGATTCAGGCATTTGGCAGATTTTTCAGTGGTATGGTACTACCGAATATCGGTGCGTTCATTGCTTGGGGATTGATCACTGCCATGTTCATCGCAGTAGGCTGGATTCCCAATGAAAGCATCGCGGCGTTGGTTGACCCCATGGCTAAGACACTTCTCCCGCTTTTAATAGCATATACCGGCGGGCATGTTGTGGCGGGCCACAGAGGCGGTGTTATCGGGGCAATCGCAACAATGGGTCTGATCGTAGGCTCCACGATTCCTATGTTCTTAGGTGCAATGCTCATGGGACCCTTAAGCGGATTTATAATTAAGAAATTCGACAGGCTGCTGGAGGGCAGGATCAAAGCAGGCTTTGAGATGCTTGTGAATAACTTCTCCCTGGGTATTATCGGCGCCATCCTGGCGATTATCTCGCTGAAGGCAATCAGTCCTATTGTAACAGCTCTTAACACATTTATGGAAGCCGGAGTCGGTTTCTTCGTAGACCGCAATCTGCTTCCTCTGGCGAACATCTTTATTGAGCCTGCAAAAGTACTATTCTTGAATAACGCACTTAATCACGGGATCTTAACTCCCATGGGCATGGAGCAGTCCGGTGAATTGGGCAAGTCCATCTTCTTCTTACTGGAGGCCAATCCCGGACCCGGACTGGGTATTCTTATTGCCTGCCTGATCGCCGGCAAGGGTATGGTGAAGAGTTCGGCTCCCGGAGCGATCATCATTCATTTCCTGGGCGGTATCCATGAGATCTACTTCCCTTATATCCTGATGAACCCGGTATTGATCATAGCCGCCATCGCCGGCGGTGTAAGCGGAGTCCTTACGAACAGCCTCCTGGGAGGCGGTCTGGTAGGACCGGCATCTCCGGGCAGTATCTTTGCCGTATTGATGATGACTCCCAGAGGAGGATATCTTCCGGTAATCTTAAGCGTACTGGTTTCAACCGGGGTTTCCTGCGTCGTAGCGATGCCCTTGTTAAGGATCTTCGGCAAGGAAGTGGACCTGGATGCTGCCAAGGCTAAGGTCAAGGATATGAAGGATGCTGCGAAGGGACTCGTAACAGCTGCTGCGGCAGAAGCAGTCTTACAGGAAGTTAAGACCATCGTATTTGCATGTGATGCCGGTATGGGATCCAGTGCAATGGGAGCTACCATCCTTAAGAAGAAGCTGGCAGAGGCAGGACTGAAGGATATTAATGTGGTTCATGCGGCAGTTTCCTCCATTCCGGCGGATACCCAGGTTATCGTTACCCATTCCGCACTGAAGGAGAGGGCGGCACGGAGCAACCCCAATGCGAAGCTGGTGATTATTACCAACTTCCTGGCGGCTCCGGAATATGACCAGCTGGTGGAGGAGCTGAAGGCTCTGAAGGAATAGGAATATATAAACAAATCTCTCCGGCAATAAAAATTACCGGGAGGACAATTGATATTGATGCGCATGGAACAGCGGCCCTCTGCCGCTTTTCATGCGCTTATGCGGTATCTGTAAGAGAAATTAGAGTAGATAGTATGGGAGAGTGAACCGATGAATTTTACGCCGCGACTTCGACAGATTTTACTGATACTGTTGCAGGAGAATCAGATTATATCCGTTAGAAAACTGGCGGATGAGATTAAGGTCAGCAAAAGAACCGTACAAAGAGAGCTGGAATATGTCGGTTCCTCTTTAAATAAATACAATGTTTCCCTTCAGGCGAAAACCGGCATCGGTATATGGCTGCAGGGTGACGGCGCAGATAAGAGGAGACTGTATCAATTGCTTAAGGAAGAGGATACTCTGGATTCCGGCGACAAGGATGAGCGCAGAAAACGACTGATCCTGGAGATATTAAGGGACCGGACACCGAAAAAGCTGTATTATTATGCGAATATTTTCGATGTCAGCGAAGCTACCATAAGCAATGATATGGAGGCGGTGGAAGGCTGGTTCAATCAATTCAACCTGAGTATGATCCGCAAGCAGGGGTACGGCGTCGCTCTGGAGGGCAGTGAGAAGGATTACCGGCTGGCTGTCCGTAAATTCATTGATGAGAATACGGACACCAAACTGATGAAAAGCCTGCATGAAGAAAATGAACGTAATGTGATCGATATATTAAGGGACCGGGAAGGCACCAATATCTATTCCCTGTTGAACAATGACATCTTAAACCGTGTGATTGTCTGTTTTCAAAGTATCCGTGACAAGAGACTCACCAGATTAACGGAGAATTCCTATGTGGGTCTGATCCTGCATGTGACCATCGCAGTCAACCGCATTCTGCAGCAGGAGATCATCGAGCCCAATGAGGAGCTGGTCGCTAATCTGACGAATAATGTCGACTATAAACTGGCGGCCCGCATCGCCAGTTCCCTGGAGGAAGAATTCCAAATTGATATTCCCGATATTGAGATTGCCTACATTCTTCTGCATATTCAAGGCTCCAAGCTCCAGTACATCGATGAAGATGAGACCGAGACGGAGAATCTCAGGGAGAAGCAGGAGCTCCTGGGCTTTATCAATGATATGATCAATGCCTATGATGCGGATATCGCTTATGATTTAAAGCTGGACGAGGAATTTATCGCCGGCCTTTTGGCGCATCTTCAGCCCACCTTCCTGCGCCTGCGCAATCATATGACCATATCGAACCCCTTACTGCAGCAGATTAAGGAAACCTATCCTAATATCTATGGGAAATGCATCGGAGTAGGCCGGTTAATTACCAGTCAGTACGGGTTTAAGGTTCCGGAGGAGGAGATCGGTTACCTGGCCATGCACTTCGGAGCAGCCTGTGTCCGGATGGAGAACAATAAGGAAAGCAAGCGCAGGGTGGATATCGGAATTGTCTGTGCGAGCGGTATCGGTATCTCCAGGCTCATGCACTCGAAGCTGAAGCATTATCTGAAGGAAAGGGCCGAGCTGACCACCTACGGGAAGGAGGATCTGAACCCGCTGCACCTTAAGAAGATGGATTTTTTAATATCCAGCATTAATCTGGAGGAGGTGGATGCGGATATCGTCCGGGTAAGCCCTCTGCTGCTGGAGAGCGATCTGGAGCGCATCGAAGCGAAGGTCCATGTGTATGCCAAGACACCGAAGAAGGAGAAGCTGGAGAACGATTTTACGAATCAGCTGGAGCAGGTGAATTTTACGGTAACCCAGATAAAGCATATTATTAATGATTTCCAGTGTATGAAAGTCAGCAGCCGCATTTCCTTCGATGAGCTGCTGGTGGCGATTGCGGAGCGTCTGTCTCCTTATAATGACAAACGTCTCCTCATCCAGGAGGACATTAAGAAAAGAGAAAAATTAGCCTCGCAGATCATCCCGGAATATGATTTTGCACTGCTTCACAGCCGTACCAGGGGGGTGATCCGGCCCTGCTTCTCTGTCTGCCTGACGAAGGAACTAGGAGAATTTAAAGATCCTTACTTTAAGAATATCCGGGCAGTCATCATCATGCTGGTACCGGAGGATGAACACGTGGAGGAATATTCGGATATCCTGGGGTATCTGAGCGGAAAGCTGGTGGAGAGTAAGGATTTCCTGGATACCATATTCACCGGTAACAGGGAGGATATCCGTGAATTTATGATGGGAGAGCTGAAGAGATATTTCAACCAGTACCTGGACCGGGTATGATACCGCATTCTTAACCTGGTGCAGTACCGGTGTACTGTCTTTAGAAATGTCGCTATCGGATGGTGTCAAACTCATGTTTATAACAATTGCCATCAGGGATGATGAGAGCTTATAATTAATATATGGAAAACCATATAAGCGGATAAATTACGTATTTGTCTGTTAATCAGAGGATTAACGGAGGCACGTTATTCCCGGAGGCTTAAAATTACCGGAATTGTATTATTTTCATAACAGAAAGGATCAGTTAGATGGAATTGCTTCAAAGAAAGAACATTATATTGGACTGTAAGGCAAAAGCAAAAGAAGAAGTAATAAGAGATATGGGCAGAATGCTGTGGGAAAGCGGTTATGTGGCAGAAAGCTATATTGATGCCATGCTCCGGAGAGAGAATACATTTTCTACCAATATAGGCAACGGAATTGCCATTCCCCACGGGGTGGAGGAAGCAAAAAAGGACATTATAAAATCGGGCATCGGGATCATGGTATTCCCGGAGGGCACCCTGTGGAACGACGGGATGGTAAGAATTGTGATCGGTATCGCAGGGCTGGGTGAGGAACATCTGGATATCCTGGCGAATATTGCTGATAAGCTGTCCACAGAGCAGGCGGTAGATGAGGTGGTAAAAAGCAGCGCGGACCAGATCTATACATTGTTCACCGGAGATAGCAGCAGCTTGGGAAGCTGATCAGGAAGGCCGTAATACAGCAGCCGGATGCGGAAGATGCCTGTATCGTATCCGGGCTATGGACAGATGGAGGAAATAATGATTATAACGGTAACAATGAATCCTGCAATCGACAAAACCGTGGATCTGGAGAATATGGTGCATGGCGGGCTGAACCGCGTCAGGAATGTTATCCTGGATGCAGGCGGGAAAGGGATCAATGTCTCCAAAACCATCAAAGAGCTTGGGGGAGAGACCATAGCCACCGGTTTTATCGGCGGCAGCGGCGGGGTATTAATAAAGAAGGTATTACAGGAACAGAACATCAGGGAGGATTTTGTAGAGATTAAGAATGAGATAAGAACGAATCTCAAGGTTGTCGAAAGAAATGGGAATGTGACGGAATTTAACGAGCCGGGACCCGTTGTCAGCGAAGAGGAGCTGGGGCTGCTTACCGATAAGTTATTAAGCTATGCGGATGAGAAGACACTGTTCATCCTTGCGGGAAGTATTCCGAACGGAATTGACAGGACAATTTATAAGACGCTGACAGGGAAGCTCAGAGAGAAGAAGGCGAAGGTGTTCGTGGATGCGGACGGTGAGCTGTTTATTCATGCCCTGGAGGCATGCCCGGATATTATTAAGCCGAACCGGCATGAGCTGGAGGAATATTTTCATAAGGACTACCGTGCGGATGAAGGGGAGCTGGTTGCCATGGGGCAGCAGATCCTGAACAGGGGAATAGGAATGATGGCCATATCCTTAGGGCAGATGGGAGCACTTTTTCTGACCGGGGACCGGGTGATAAGATGTCCGGGCTTAAAGGTGGAGGCCCATTCCACTGTCGGAGCCGGAGATGCCATGGTAGCGGCATTATCCTACGGATATCATCAGGGTCTTTCACTTGAGGAATGTGCAAGGCTTAGCGTGGCGGCTTCTGCGGGAGCAGTTACTACCCAGGGAACCAAGCCTCCGGGGCGGGAACTGGTGGAAGAGCTGATAGATAAAGTAAAAGTGATTCATTTATAATAGTATATACCCTTATCTAAGTTAATTACAATAATTGAAGACGGCATTAACGATCTGAGTTTTGAGAGGACAGGTGGTACAATATGAAGACAAAAGCAGTGAGAATGTATGGAGCTGATGATTTAAGACTGGAGGAATTTGAACTGCCGGAGATCAAGGAGGATGAGATCCTTGTGAAGGTGGTCAGTGACAGCATCTGTATGTCCACCTACAAATTAGTCAAACAGGGCAAGAAGCATAAGCGGGCGCCTCAGAATATAGATACGAACCCTATCATTATAGGGCATGAATTTGCGGGGGATATCATCAAGGTTGGAACTAAATGGGCAGATCAGTTTAAAGCCGGTCAGAAATTCGCACTGCAGCCGGCCCTGAATTATAAAGGAAGTCTGGCATCTCCCGGTTATTCCTATGAGTTCTTCGGCGGAGCGTGTACCTACTGCATCATACCACAGGAGGTCATGGAGCTGGGCTGCCTGCTGAAGTTTGACGGGGACAGCTACTTCGAAGCCTCTCTTGGGGAACCCATGAGCTGCATCATCGGCGGATATCATGCCAATTATCATACAAACAAGCAAAATTATCATCATGAGATGGGTGTGAAGAAGGGCGGCAATCTTCTGGTTATGGGCGGCTGCGGACCTATGGGGCTCGGTGCGGTCAGTTACGGCATATGTATTGATAACAGGCCCGGGCGGCTGGTTGTCACCGATATCAGCGATGACAGGATCGGGAGAGCCCGTGAGGTCATATCCGAAGAAGCGGCAGCGGAGCGGGGCGTGGAGCTGATCTACGTCAATACGCAGACCATGGCGGATCCCTATGAAGAATTAATGGCAATAACGGAAGGAAAAGGCTATGATGACGTATTCGTATATGTTCCCATCCGCCAGGTGGCCGAGATGGGGGATGCGCTGCTGGCATTTGACGGCTGTATGAATTTCTTTGCCGGTCCTACGGATAACCGGTTCAAAGCAGAGATCAACCTATATAACGTGCACTATACCAGTACCCATATCATAGGAACCACGGGCGGTAATACGGATGATCTGGTGGAGGCTATTGATCTTTCGGCGAAGCATGTAATCGAGCCCGCAGTTATGGTGACACATGTGGGCGGTATCGACAGCATTGCGGAGGCTACCCTGAACCTGCCGAATATACCCGGCGGCAAGAAATTGAATTACATGCATTTTAATATGCCCCTGACTGCCATCGAGGATTTTGAGGAGCTGGGCAGGACCGATCCGTTATTCAAGAAGCTATCGGATTCCTGTAAAGCCCATAGAGGCCTGTGGAACAGCGAAGCAGAGAAAATACTGTTCGGGCATTACGGAGTATGAGTATGATGCATAAGAGGATACAGCGGAAAGCATAAGAAGATATCCGCTTAAGGTGCTGCCTTTATGAGCCGTGAAGAAGGGAATCTGTTATTGGCATATGGTTTCTGTTCCCATATCGGTGTTTATTAAAAACTCTGATACGGTCCTTAAGCTTTTTGCGATTTATTTACGTATGCAATTTAAATTTATAACTCTATAAGTAAGAATCTTTTTGCCACATTAAATAAAGGCGGATTGGAGATAACTATGGTTAGTCAGAGAATAACAGTTACAAATGCTTCCGGCCTGCATGCAAGACCGGCCGGGGAATTATCGAAATTATGTTCCAAATGCAGCTCGGATATCATAATAAAGGTAGGCGAGAAAAGGATTAATCCGAAGAGTATATTGATCCTTATGAGCGCAGCCATACGCCGTGGTACGGAGATTGAAGTGGAGTGCTCCGGAGAGACGGAAAAGGAAGATCTGGAATTGATTATAAATGCAATCGCCGGTGGTTTGGGTGAATGACGGAGGTTTCGGTATGAAAACCATTCATGTAGGAAAAACTGCGTCCAGGGGAATCGTCATAGGGAAAGCATGGCTGTGGAAGAAGCCCCGTCTGGATGCTTCTGTCCGTATTATCGAAGAGAAAGAAATACCGGAAGAAATAGAACGGTATGAAAAGGCAGTTGCCTCCGCAGAGAAGGAGCTTGAGGTACTTGCCGGTACGAATCCCATCTTTGCGGCTCATCTGGAGATGGTGAAGGATATTGCCTTATATGAAGGGGTCACCACAAGGATAAGGGAAGATAAACTGAATGCGGAGGCTGCACTGGAGGCAGCGGTAACTGAATTCCGGCTGGTATTCGAGAGCATGGAGGATGAATACATGCGGGAGAGAGCGGCGGATGTGAAGGATGTGGGATACCGCTTAATGAGCATCCTGCATGGTGTAAAAGCAGATCCTTCCAAGGAGCTCACGGAGGAAGTAATACTTATCGCACAGGACCTGACTCCCTCGGATACCTCCTCCTTAAATCTTCAGTATATCCTGGGCTTCATAACCCAGGAGGGCGGAGTTACCAGCCATGTATCCATCATGGCAAAGAGTCAGGGGATACCTGCTCTTGTGGGTGTGGAAGGAATTCTGGACCAGGTCACGGAAGGCGGCCTGCTCATCATGGATGCCGGAGCAGGTAATATCATCATAGATCCGGATGCTGCGGCCCTGGCCAAATACGAAGCAATGGGTGAAGAGCAGCGCAGGAAGCAGGAGGACCTTTCCAGGATAAATCATCTTCCCGCCGTAACGAAGGACGGCAGGACGGTAAGTCTCTGTGCAAATGTGGGTAATGTGAAGGACATCAAAAAAGCCCTTCAAAACCGTATTGACGGAATTGGGCTGTTCCGCAGTGAATTCCTCTATATGGACAATACACATTTTCCCACGGAGGAGGAACAGTTTGAAGTATATAAGGAAGCAGCGCAGCTCTGCGGCAGGGAATTAACCATACGTACCCTTGATATCGGAGGGGATAAGGCGCTGCCCTATTTTGAGTTTGAGAAGGAGGATAATCCGTTCCTCGGCTGGAGAGCGATCCGAATCTCACTGGATATGCGGGAGATGTTCAAGACACAGCTGCGGGCGATCCTTCGTGCCAGCGCCTTTGGCATCATAAGAATTATGTTCCCCATGATCATTTCATTGGAGGAATTACGGAGCTCGAAGGAAATCCTGGAGGAATGCAAGAGGGAATTACGGCAGCAGAATATGGCCTGTGACCATAATATCGAGGTCGGCATGATGGTGGAGACACCGGCTTCCATACTGCTGATCAAGGACTTTGCCAAAGAAGTGGACTTTATAAGTATCGGCACCAATGATCTGACTCAGTATCTGCTGGCCGTGGACAGAGGGAACAAGAAGATCTCCGACCGGTATAACTCCTATCATCCGGCGGTAATCCGAAGCATACAAAGAGTAATCGACGCAGGTCATAAGAACAATATAAAAGTAGGTATGTGCGGGGAGATGGCAGGCGATGCAAGGGCATCCGGACTTCTGCTTGGCCTCGGGCTGGATGAATTCAGCATGTCGGCCTCCGAAATACTGAACGTAAAATATGCGATCCGCAATGCCTCCTTCGAGGAGGCCGGGATATTGGCTAAGAAAGCCACGGAGCAAAAGACCGTACAGGAAGTATATAATATACTTGGAATGAATATGAGTGAATAACGATGGGCTGTTGATAACGGAATTTCTGTTACAACAGCTCATTATTATACTACACAGACAAATTCGAGCTTACGTATTCGGGATGCGAGGTGTAAAGACAGTGTTTATTATGGTCAGAGCTATTACCTTCTCCGATAATCTTCCATAGCATCCATACCTGCGGCTTGCCCAAAGCTTAAACCCAGGATAGGGTTGTTGTAAAATAAGGATTTGATAGTAATTTACATATAGATAGGTATTTATATCATAAAAATGACTTTGGAAAGGATTTATAATACCACTAAAAGCTTATTTTTGTACATTGCTTTTCAGTAAGGCTGTTTTGCGGCAGCCTCACTGCCTTGGATTATTATATAAATATTATTTTTATTCCCTATACTAATATATTTATATTGACTTATAAGAACAAATGTTCTACAATGAGATCACTTGATAATTAAAAACATGGAAACGAACTAATAAAAGCGGTTATAAAATAATTAATTGGGAGGAAGTATCTATGCGTGAAATCACAAAGGTGTACGTACAGACTATACCTGCATCGCGTTTTGCAGGTGTTAAGTACGGGGATGAAGACCGTGTGAACGGGGGCTTCGGAGAAAAGTGGGGAGATTGGTTCGCCAATGACCGTTTCAGTAAGGTGGAGGTATTACTTACGGAAGAATTTAACAGTACCTATGAAGATGCCGGTGCATATGTCGGTCTCATGAGGTGGAAGGACGGGGAACCCTTCCAGTATTGGATCGGTATGTTTCTGCCCGCAGGAGTGTCTGTGCCGGAGGGGTATGGTTATGTGGATATGCCGGAGGCTAAGCTGGGAGTATGCTGGCTGCATGGACCGGAGGGAGAGCTATACTGTCATGAAGACCAGTGTGCGGACAGACTTAGCAGGGAAGGGCATGAGATCCTACAGGACGGTGAAGGTGCCTGGTGGTTCTTTGAACGTTATGGGTGCCCGAGATTTACCACACCGGATGAACAGGGTGAAGTTACCCTGGATATCTGCCATTATATCAGATAATTACAGCAGTAAATGCCATGTTCCTGTGACCGGATGCATTGTGCGGAAGCGGCGCTTTTTTCCAGGCAAATTCAATTACGGAAAAATGATGTAAATCCATGCGGGAAGGAGCAGGAAGGAATAATATAATAAAGGAGCGGGAGATGTTCCCGCTCCTTACCAGGCACACTGCCTGAGATATATTCATCTTAATAGATGCCTGATACTGATTATTCAGCTACAGAAGTATACATAAAGTACTTGTATCCCAGAGGAGATGAATAGAAGCCCTCTAACTTATCAGACTTCAGATATAAGTCTGTATAATAGTAGATAGGGATTACCGGCATATCAGCCTTAAGGAGATCTTCTGCCTGGTGCATAGCTGCCATTCTCTCTGCTCTGTCTGCGGAAGACTTAACCTTGCTGATCAATGCATCATATGCAGGGTTGGTATACTGAGCGTCATTGTTACCGCCGCCGGTTACCCACATATCCAGGAAGGAGATAGGATCGTTGTAGTCACCTAACCAGCCATGACGAGCGATTTCATATTCACCCTGGTTTCTGGTCTCGATGAATACTGCCCAGTCCTGAGAAGCCATAGTCACATCGATGCCGAGAACTTCTTTCCACATATAGGTGATCGCTTCCATATTAGCTTCATGTCCGGGGTTGAAAGTAACTTCAAGGCTGGGGAAGCCCGCGCCGTTGGGATAACCGGCTTCAGCCAGGAGCTGCTTTGCCTGTTCGCAATTAGCTTCATAAGTGCTGTTATCCCACCACTTAGTCGCATTGGCATGGAACTCTACGGTCGTATCAACATCGGATAATCCGGTAGGAACGAAGGTATCAGCAGGCTGCTGTCCGCCCTGAGCTACGGATTCAACGATATACTGTCTGTCAATCGCAAGTGCTAAAGCCTGTCTTACCTTAGGATCCTTTAAGGTTTCATTCTCTACATTAAGGACAAGGAAGTAGGTTCCCAGCTGGCCTTCGATATATAAGCCGTTGCCGGTCATTCTGGAGATTTCCTCGTTAGGAAGATTGTCACCGAATAAGATCTCACCGTTTTCAAAGGATGCAAGAATTGTGTTATTATCTTCAATTAAGTGGAAGTTAATCTTGTCGGGACCTAAATCAGCAACACCATAATAGCTGGAATTCTGCTTCATAACGATCATGGACTGATGTGTCCAGGATTCTACTACATAGGGACCGTTGCCGATGTAGGTAGCAGGATCCTGAGTCCAGGTATCCGGGTTGGCAGATACGATATCCTCTCTTAAAGGATAGGTTGTGGGGAAAGCACAGATCTCCAGGAAGTAAGGGGTAGCTACGCTGAGAGTGATCTCAAGGGTCTTAGCATCAAGTGCCTTAATTCCCAGCTCGGACTTATCCTTCTCGCCTGCCATGATCTCGTTAGCGTTCAATACGGAATCGATCATGTAGTTATAATCGGAAGCGGTATCGGGATCAACTAATCTCTGCCAGGAATATACGAAGGCGTCAGCGGTTAAATCGGTACCATCCGACCATTTGGCATCGGAACGGATCTTAAAGGTATAAACGGTGTCGTCATCGCTGATCGTATAGCTCTCAGCTACACCTTCTACTACTTCCTTGTCGGCATTGATCTTCATTAAGCCTTCAAAGGTATGGTTGATGAGTGTTGCGCCATCAACTGAGGTGTTCAATGTGGGGTCGATTGTCTCCGGTTCCGGACCTACGCTGATATCGAGTACGAATTCTCCGTCGGTAGGTGTGTTGGTAGCTTCTCCGTTAGATGCTCCGTTAGTAGGTGCAGTAGTTGGTTTACTGCCGTCGTCACTTGCCTTCTTGCCGCAGCCTGTGAGAGCTACTGCTGCAATCATTACGAATGCAAGAACAAGTGCAAGTGACTTACTCATGAAAGATTTTTTCATAATGTTCCTCCTTTTAATTTGCTATTTATTATGACACAGGATTATCCCATGTCTTAATAGCTTTAGATTTATATAGTAATAGGCCGGCGCTAGGAAGCACCGCCTACGGCTATCCTTTTCATTAGAACTGTCTTAGCTATCCTTGCATAAGACTAGATGTGATGGCAGGCAGCATAATGCTCTGCACCATAATCCTTAAGAGGCGGCATCTCCTGTGCACAGATTTCAGTTGCACGGGGACATCTGGTCCGGAACGGACAGCCGCTTGGAGGATTGATAGGGCTTGGTATATCACCGCTCAGGATAATTCTCTTAATGGAGCGGCTTGCCTGCGGGTCAGCAATCGGGATTGCGGATAACAAGGTCTGGGTATAGGGATGAAGCGGGTTCTTATACAATTCCCTGCTCTCGGTAATCTCTACCAGGTGACCCAGATACATAACTCCGATACGGTCGCTGATGTGCTGCACGATGGATAGATCATGCGCGATAAAAAGATAGGTAAACTGCTTCTCATTCTGCAGGTCCTCCAGCATATTTACAATCTGTGCCTGGATGGACACGTCCAAAGCGGAGACAGGCTCATCACATACGATGAATTCCGGCTCTACGGCCAGTGCTCTAGCAATACCGATTCTCTGCCGCTGGCCTCCGGAGAATTCATGAGGGAAACGGTTGGCATGCTCCCTGTTAAGACCTACCGTATCAAGCAGGGAATAAATCTTCTCCTGACGGTCCTTCTTGGAATCGAACATTTTATGAATATCCAAAGGTTCCCCGATAATATCACCCACAGTCATTCTGGGATTCAGGGAAGCATAAGGATCCTGGAAGATGATCTGCATCTTCCTGCGAAGGGGTTTCATATTGACCTCGGTAATATCCTTGTCATTATAAATAATACTGCCGCTGGTGGGCTCATGGAGCCTTATAATGGTTCTTCCCAGGGTGGTTTTACCGCAGCCGCTTTCGCCGACAAGTCCCAGGGTCTCACCCTTCCTGATAGTTAGTGTAACATCATCTACAGCCTTTATTCTTGCCGGATTGAAACCATTTTTAACATGAAAATACTTCTTCAGGTTTTTTATTTCAATCAAATTTTGCTTATTCTTCTTGTCCATTGTCAGATACCTCCTTTTCCTGAGCCTCTTTTACCGGCAGCCAGCAAAGAGTATTGTGTCCTTCCGACACAGTAACATTGGGAGGCATCTTATCCAAACAGACCTTCATACAATGCTCGCATCTGGGCGCAAAGGAACATCCTGCAGGAGGATTGATGAGGTCCACCGGATTTCCCTCGATGGGGATCAAGCGTTCATAGCTGTCAACATTTACCTTTGGAATGGAGTTTAACAAACCCCAGGTATAAGGATGCTTCGGTGAATAGAATATCTCATCGATGGTACCCGTCTCTATGATGGTGCCCGCATACATAACCGCAACCTTATCACAGATATCAGCGATCACACCCAGATCATGAGTAATAAAAATAATACTCATATTGATTTTTGCCTTTAATTCCTTCATTAATTCTATAATCTGTGCCTGAATGGTAACATCCAGTGCAGTCGTAGGCTCATCAGCAATCAATAATTTGGGATTGCAGGCAAGGGCCATGGCGATCATAACACGCTGCCTCATACCGCCGGAGAATTCATGGGGATATTGCCTGATACGCTTTTCAGGCTGATTGATGCCGACCAGCTGGAACAATTCGATCATTCTGGCCTTGCGTTCTTCTCTGTTTAATTTAGTGTGCTTCCGCAAGGTCTCATCGATCTGGTTCCCTACGGTATATACAGGATTGAGGGAGGTCATGGGATCCTGGAAGATGATACCGATGTCCTTGCCTCTCATTTTTAATAATTCTTTCTCTGATAACCTGGTTACGTCAACTCCGTCGAATTCAATGCTGCCGCCGATTACCTTACCGGGATCCGGAATAATTCCCATGAGCGCATAGGAGGATACGGACTTTCCGCTTCCGGATTCGCCGACGATTCCCATTACTTCGCCGGGTTTTAAATCATAGGATATCCCTCTTACAGCCTTTACTTCACCGGCATATGTAAAAAAGGACACCTTCAGATCATTTACTTCTAACAGACTTTTATTATTAATATCTTCCATTTTTAACCTCACTATTTCTTCAGCTTTGGATCGAGCGCATCGCGAAGACCGTCGCCAAACAGATTAAATGCTAAAATGATAATACTAATAGCAGCCGCAGGGAACAACAAACGATAAGGATAGGATTGTATACCATCCAAAGCAGATGCCGCCAGACTACCCAGACTGGCCATGGGAGCGGACACGCCAAGGCCAAGGAAGCTTAAGAAGGCTTCCGTAAAAATAGCGGAAGGAATCTGCAGCATCGTTGTTACGATTAAGGTGCCGATACAGTTGGGCAGCAGATGTCTTTTGATCAATCTGGCCCGGTTGGCACCGAGTGCGGTAGCTGCATTGACATATTCCATTTGTTTAAGCTGAAGAACCTGGCCGCGGACAATACGAGCCATTCCTACCCAGTATAATAATCCGTATACAATAAAAATCGCCACAATACCCGGCCCCAATTTTTGAAGACCGGCTAAAGCACCGCCTTTATTAAAAGCCGCCTTTAAAGGATCCTTGATTACGATAGATAACAGGATAACAATTAAAATATCGGGTACCGCGTATAAAATCTCTACAATACGCATCATAAAATTATCTGCAAGACCGCCCAGCAGGCCTGAGATGGCGCCATAGATGGAACCGATTAATAATACGATGATTGCGGAACCGACACCGATGATCAAGGAGATCCTGGAACCTATCATAACACGTACTAACAGATCACGTCCGTGAAGGTCGGTTCCAAAGGGGTGTTTAAGGCTGGGAGCAAGGCTCTCATCGCCCCTGATCTGCTGGTCATAGGTATAGGGAGATAACAAAGGTCCTATAAATGCAAATAATATGAATAATATGATAACAACCAGTGCGACCATGGCTATTTTATTCTGCTTTAATCTTCTCCAGGCATCCTTCCAGAAGCTTGTGTTCTCGGTGAATTTAATTAAATCATCCTGCTCCTGTTGGTTGGCGGGCATAAAATCAGCGGAAGATAGATTCATCTGCAAACTTAATTTTTTTAGATTCTCTGATAGCATTATATATTCCTCCTAATTTTCTTCGCCAAGCTTGATTCTTGGATCAACCAGCTTATACAACAGGTCACAGACCAGATTCATAAAGATAATGAATGCGGCTAAGAAAATAGTAGTTCCCATAATCATCATGTAATCCCTGGCACTGATTGCCTTAACAAAGTATCTTCCCAGACCGGGTATGTTGAATACCTGCTCTACAACGAAGCTTCCTGTTAACACATAGCCGATCAGGGGTCCCAGATAAGTAATAACCGGAATAAGAGAATTTCTGAGAGCATGCTTGAAGGTAATCACAAAGTAAGTCATACCCTTTGCTCTGGCTGTTCGGATATAATCCTGGCTGAAGGCCTCAAGCATACTGGAACGCATTAACCTGGCCATATAGCACATGGGATATAAAGATAAAGCAAAAACCGGTAGAATGTAATTGGAGGGTGTGGATAAACCGGAGGTCGGTAACCATTTTAATTTAACTGAAAAAAGAATCATTGTAGTAGTAGCCACAACGAAGCCGGGCATAGAGATACCCAGGGTTGAGAATACACGGATAATATTATCGGCAATTTTATTTCTCTTTAAGGCTGCGATACATCCCAGCGGAATACCGAATAGGATGGCAACTGCAATTCCCATAGCACCGATCTTCGCGGATATAGGGAAGGACTCTGCGATGATATCGGCGATAGCTCTGTTCTTCTGAAGCTTATAGCTTACACCGAAATCACCCTGAAGGAGATTGACCATATAATTCTTAAACTGGACGATCAATGGCTGGTCCAAACCATATTTTGCCCTTAAAGCTTCCAGTACCTGCTGGCTTGGAGCCTTTTCCCCTACGAAAGGATCGCCTGGTACCAGATTCATGATAAAAAATGTAATGATGGCAGCGACAAATATTGTAAGAAACGCTGCGCTAATTCTTTTTAGAAGATACTTACCCATAAGATAACCTGCCTTTGTTAAATAAACTTTTGCTCCTACATATGTACCGTTCGGGACGCACGGTTTAATGTAAAAATATTATTATATAGCCGAATACTGCATAATGGTTTATCAGCTTAAATGCTTCACATTTTTTTAAATATACTTGTATACAATTTATAACTATAAAAAAATTGCACAACCAATATGTAGTTTTTACACATCATTGTGCAATTTTAATCGTTAAAATGTATAAATATAATTAATAGACATATCCATCATAAGTATTAGTTATATATCACTCTACAAAGGATATTATATCTTTTCCGAATTGTCAAGTGGAAACAAATGTACACATCATGCGGATTTGAATTTTTTAGCTTATTTTAATATTTATATGACATAATTTTTTAATAACCGAGCCGAATGTTCTGATTATGACAATATTTGTTCTATGGCTTCCAATTCATCTTTTGTAAATTTTTGTGCATGAATAATCGCCGCATTCTCAGCGATCTGGGCTGCTTTCGATGCGCCGATTAATACGCTGGTCACCTCTTCGTCACGAAGTACCCAGGATAAGGCCATCTGTGCCAGGGACTGACCTCTGCTGCCGGCTATCTCATTAAGCGCCTTTAGTTTATTCAGAAGCTCGCCGGTAATAGAGGCCTCTTTTAAAAACCTACCGTCAGTCTTAATCCGGCTATCCTCAGGGATCCCTCCCAGGTACCGCTCTGTCAGAAGACCCTGTGCAAGGGGAGAGAAGGCGATTATTCCAATTCCGCTCTCAGCTGCATAGGCTTTTAATCCATCTTCCTCAATATTTCGGTCAAACATGGAGTATCTCCTCTGATTTATGATAAAGGGAGTTTTCAGATCCTTAAGAATCGTCATGGCTTCACTCGTTTGCTTCTTATTGTAATTGGAGATTCCCGCATAAAGTGCCTTCCCGCTTCTGACGATCTGGTCAAGGGCAGACATGGTTTCCTCCATGGGCGTATTCGGATCCGGTCTGTGATGATAGAAGATATCCACATAATCAAGCCCCATACGTTTCAGGCTCTGGTCAAGGCTGGCAATCAGATATTTCCTGGAGCCGTAATCACCGTAAGGACCCTCCCACATACCATATCCGGCTTTTGTGGAGATTACTAATTCATCCCTGTACCTGCCCAGACCATCCTGTAATATCCGGCCGAAATTGGTCTCAGCACTTCCGGGCTCGGGACCATAGTTATTCGCCAGGTCGAAATGCGTAATACCGAGATCAAAAGCAGTGTAGCACATATTCTGCATAGTCTCATAGCTTGCATTGCTGCCGAAGTTATGCCACAGGCCGAGAGAAACTGCCGGCAGCTTCAGGCCGCTTTTCCCGCATCGGTTGTATATCATGGAATTGTAACGTTCTGCACTTGCATTGTACATAGAAGAGATCCTCCGTTCGTTATATTAATTTATTGTTATAAAACACGAACTACTATAAACCTTAGAGTTACTCGAACACAAGAAAAATCGTGAATGTTTTTGTAAAATGTAATACCAGAATGAATGTTATCTGCAAATGCTTTTACAAAAAGATTTATGAATATTTCCGTAAGCATGATTGGGTATCGTAAGTCATATCACAGGAATCAAAGAATGTTCCTGTAATCGGGATACACAGCGCAAAAACAGCGTCTTTTATCTAAAGTTATGAGGCAACTTACGATAACTTATATTATCGGAACTGAAGTAATGTTCCAATAATCGAGGTGCACGGCGCAAAAGCAGCGACTTTTATCAGAAGTTTAGAATGCAACCTCTGATAACTTATATTATCAGAACTGAAGTAATGTTCCGATAATCGAGGTGCACAGCGCAAAAACAGTGCCTTTTATCAGAAGCTTGGAATATAAATTCTAATAACTTATATTATCTTCGGATTATCCGGTAAGAGCATGAGGATATAATTAAGATGAATGATTCATAGTTAATAGGAAAAAATAAATTTATATGGTTTTCAATTTATCCTGAGGCTGTTATAATGATGAAACCACTGCAGGTTCAAGACGGTACAGTACAACGGAACATATTAAAGCCAGTGACAGGCAGCAGGAGATTATGCATAAGAGAGGAATATTACGGATGAACAATATATGGCATGATATTAACCCGGACAGAATACATTCCAGGGATTTTGTAGCAGTTATTGAGATTTCGAAGGGAAGTAAGAAAAAGTATGAGCTGGATAAGGAAACCGGTTTTATTATTCTTGACCGTATCCTTCACACCTCCACCCATTATCCGGCAAATTACGGTTTTATACCAAGAACCTATGGAGATGACAAGGATCCCTTGGATGTACTGGTACTGTGCTCCGAGCCCATTGAACCCCTTTCTCTGGTCAGGTGCTATCCCATCGGAGTTATGAATATGATTGATAACGGAATGGGTGATGAGAAGATAATCGCGATCCCCTTCAATGATCCCTCCTATAATAACTATCATAATATCAGCGAACTTCCCCTTCATATATTTGACGAGATGAGGCATTTCTTCAGTGTATATAAAGAACTGGAGCATAAGGAGACGGCAGTGAAGGAATTTGGCGGACCGGAAGAGGCAGCAGCAATTATTGAGCATTGTATACAAAATTATACAGAAGAAATTCTTAATTAATAAACACATATAATCCTTAAATAATAGACACATATAAAAAGAACACATATAAATTCCTGTAGAAAAGAAGCCGTACTAAAAAATGATTGAATAGCAATTACACAAAAAAGTATTTATCATAAATCATAAAAAATGAGCTTTAAAAAGGGTTTTTAATACCATTCAAAGCTCATTTTTGTATACTGCCTTTACAGCAAGGTTATTTTGCCACAGCTCTAAATTTGTTTTTATTCATCCTTTGAAATGATACTATAAGCTGCACTGAACATGCCGAAGAGTATTCCGGTGACAGGGAATATGATCCAGGCAGGATGCCATAGATTATATACAAAGCCGCAGAACAGGAAGATCAGGGAGGCCAAAGGCCATATGACAGCAGCAACAGCGCCGATCACCTTATTTTCTTTCTCTTTGTTCCCGACAGGTTTTGCATAATCCTTTAGCTTCAGTAACCGTTCATAGCTATCCCTGATCATTCCTGAAGTCACGAACAGATAGACGGAACCGGCAATTAATATCAGCATGAATACAGTTCCATACTCCTCATAGGATTCTCCAAATATGGAAGCTATAAAGATGATACTTGGAGAGAAAATAATGAGGCACACACCTGCAATGATGTTAAGATAAAACTTAGGGGTGTAGCTGTCATATCTCTGCCTGAGCAAGATCTCCAGACTGCCGGGAAGCTGTACCCCCTTCTCCATATAATTATAGCGTTCGAGGCGCATACCGGAATAGATAAAGATAGCTACTGCAACGGTTATTAAAGCTAATAAAAGAATTGTGCCGGGAATATCAACAACATCCGAAGGGAGATTGTTCGGTATAATCCCGTCTCGCAGGAACAGGGAGAGTAATATCATTAATGCAGGGGCAGTGATGCACAGGATGACTCCGAAACCGATTCGGGTTCCCATAGTTTTCTTAATGGCAAGATATTCTTCCGCTTCTTCTACTGTTACGACAGGCTGTGATTCCTTCGTAGCATCTCTTTTGATTCCAAGCTCCTCTACAAGCTCGTCAATATTGCCGAATTCCGAGATAACGATGCCGATCGCTTCATTCTCTGTCTTTCCCTGGCGTTTGAGTTCGTGATACTTCTCTTCCATATTAGACAGTATGTTGCTCTTCAGTTCCTGTATTCTTGCTGTCTTCGGCAGCCCGGCGAACATATTGTCCAGATAGATTTTAATTGTCTCCATTACACATTCCACTCCTTTATAAATCGGTTAATAACATCCTTGGTTAATTCCCATTCTTCACATTTTTCCTTGTAATATGTCAGCCCCTTAGGGGTGATTCTATAATAAGTCCGTCTTTTTCCAAAGCTTTCATCACCATAGAAGGACTCAATATATCCGTTATTCTGCAGCCGGTCGAAAGCCGAATATAAGGTAGTCTCCTTCATGATATATTTCTCTTCGGATATTTCCCTGATGCTCTTAGATATCTCGTATCCGTAGGATTCTCCCTCCAGAAGAAGGTATAAAATAATAGTATCATTATAACCCCGGATAACATCGCTGCTGATCAAATTCGGTCCCTCCTTCCTGAATTTACCATATACATTATGCTGCTCATAATTATAGTCAAGGACATAAAATCAACCTGTAGAAGCCGCGCGTTCCATCCACAGAACTACTGCACCTGTCGTACTTTATCTGTCGTAGTAATTATACTATAGCACAACTACTACGACAGGTAAAGTACTTTTTGAAAAAATATTAAAAATTTATACAGATATTGATTTTCTGCAATAGTATCTTAAACACTACAATTCGTACTTAAACAAAAAATATTTAGAATTGTCCTGAGCTGCAGTTTAATTTAAACAATATTACTTTTATAATTATACTTTCTCAATTTAAGATTAAACAACGAAGCTTATGATTAATATCTATTGTATTTGTCAAAAGTGCGTTACCGGCTTTGAAGAGGGAATTTAAATTTATTATTAGTGTTATTTTCAAGTATATGACGGATATATATGCAGATAAAAATTCTTCTGAATTTAATATGTATCACTGATTATGCAAGAAATCTTTCTCAATAGATATGTCAGTAGTATTTAAAATTTTATCTGTCTTAAATGCAAATTAAGAATACTTAAAATATATAATTATAAATCAAGAGAATTCGTTGCTATACATTTATAAATAAATCATATAGAAGTGTTTTCAACAAACAAATTTTTCCTTGACTTTATAATTCTATTGGCTATAATAATACTTAATAACATAAGAAAAGCAATGACGGAAAAAAGTAAATCATTAGGTAACAGACAGAGAGAAGAACATTTGGTGGAAGTTCTTTATGTGAAATATGGTTGAAAACCATTCCTGAGCTGTAACACAGAAAAATAGTATGTGTTATCGTATACCTGCGTTAAAGGTTAGGATTTGATGGAATCCGAAGTGAAAAGTTAAGGTGGAACCGTGCTGGAATTTTATGCACCCTTAGGCAGATATAATTTTGTCTTCGGGTGCTTTTTTATATCCCTGTCTGGAAGCTTGTGTTCATGCTTTCAGGAAGCACGTGGATTCTAGGTTATAGAATTTTATCAGAAATTCTTTTCTTATGTTATCAATTTTATTACCGAAAGGAGACAAAGGGATGAAAGTGATAATGAAGAATGGAGAAATCATGGAAAGTTCATTTGGAGAGGAGGTAGGACGGAATGCATTACGCCATACCGCAGCGCATATTCTTGCACAAGCGGTAAAACGATTATATCCTGAGACAAAATGTGCAATAGGGCCGGCGATAGAAAATGGATTCTATTATGATTTTGAATTTGGATTTGAGTTTACGTCTGAAAAACTGTCAGAGATTGAAGCTGAAATGAAGCGGATAGTGAAAGAAGCATTACCAATTGAGCGTTATATTTTAAGTCGTGCAGATGCCATAAGAGATATGGAAGAACGACAGGAATGCTATAAGTTAGTAATGCTCGCTGAAATGCCGGAGGAAGCACAAATCAGCTTTTTTCGACAGGGTGAATATGTGGAGATGTGTGCCGGTCAGCATGTATTAAATACAAGTCTTGTAAAAGCAGTGAAGATCACAGCACTTGCGGGTGCTTACTGGAGAGGTGATGAAAAGAACCGGATGCTGACAAGAATTTATGGTACAGCATATCCAAAGCAGAGTGATCTTGACGAATACATTGAAAAACTGGAAGAAGCTAAGGCCAGGGACCACCGAAAAATAGGCAAGGAGCTTGGTCTGTTTGCTTTGATGGAGGAAGGACCCGGGTTTCCGTTTTTTCTTCCTAAAGGGATGGTACTGAAGAACTTGCTGCTTGATTATTGGAGAAAAGTGCACGAACGTGAGGGATATGTGGAAATTTCTTCACCGATTATGCTTAGGCGTGAACTATGGGAAGTGTCCGGACATTGGGATAATTATCGTGAACGTATGTATACAACAGAAATTGACAATGACGATTATGCGGTAAAACCAATGAACTGTCCGGGCGGAATGCTTGTATATAAAATGCAGCCGCATTCCTATAAAGAACTGCCTATCCGTATGGGTGAACTCGGTCTTGTGCATCGTAATGAAAAATCCGGGACACTGCATGGATTAATGAGAGTACGCTGTTTTACACAAGATGATGCCCATATTTTTATGATGCGGGAACAAGTAACAGAGGAAATCAAAGGCGTAGTCAGGCTGATAGACGAGGTCTACCAGAAGTTTGGCTTCAAATATCATGTGGAGTTATCCACCAGGCCGGAGAAGAGTATTGGAAGCGATGATGATTGGAATGAAGCGATTGAAGCATTGAAGCTGGCGCTTGAGGAGATGAAACTGTCGTATGCTGTCAATGAAGGTGACGGAGCATTCTACGGTCCCAAGATAGATTTTCATCTGGAGGACTCTATAGGAAGAACATGGCAGTGCGGAACAATTCAGTTGGATTTTCAACTGCCACAGCGGTTTCATGCAGAATTCATCGGTGCAGATGGCGAGAAGCATCAACCAATAATGCTTCACCGTGTTGTTTTTGGTTCAATTGAACGATTTATCGGAATTCTGATCGAACATTATGCAGGAAAGTTTCCGGTATGGCTGGCCCCGATTCAGGTCAAAGTACTCCCGATTTCTAATGCTTTTATGCAATATGCCGCATTGGTGTCGGATAAGTTGAAAGCTGCAGGTGTCAGATGTGAACTTGATACACGGGATGAGAAGCTTGGATATAAAATACGTGAGGCACAACTTGATAAAGTTCCGTATATGGCAGTAATCGGTAAAGATGAGCAAAATAATAAAACGACTGCCGTTCGAGGGAGGGAAGAGGGAGACATTGGAAGCATGTCCGTTGAAGAGCTTGTAAGGAGGGTACGAGATGAAAGCAGCGATAATACTGCTTGCTGATATCGAAGCAGGTAACTTCGGGGATCATATTCTTTAGTTATTCCGTAAACATCGGGCCGTAAAAGATTAAATACCTGGAATGTCTGCAAAATAAGCATTCCAGGTATTTGTTTCTCTTTTTAAGAAGCAATTGCAGCAAATTAAATATAATCCTATCCGCCGGTAAGAGAGAAATATATAAATATTAACCTGAAATTTTATACCTATTTGTTGATTTCAATGAAAGTCAGAAGGCATATGAAAAAACAGGTTGTCATGTCTGCAATTATGTGTTATCATGTTTAATTGTGATATGTTATACTAAATTTCCTTGCTCTTTAAATGTGCTTCCGGTTCTTCGTCAGCCGAAACGTATTCGATAAGGGCCAGAGACCAGAAGGAGGTGCCTAACAACTATGAATCAATATGAATTAGCCTTAGTTGTAAACGCAAAAATCGAGGATGAAACCAGATTAGCTACATTAGAAGCAGCAAAAGAACTGATCGCCAGATTTGGCGGTACAGTAACTAATGTTGATGACTGGGGAAAGAAGAGATTAGCTTACGAAATTCAGAAAATGAAGGAAGGCTTTTACTATTTCATCCAATTCGACGCTGATTCAACAGTTCCCAACGAGATCGAGCAGAGAGTTCGTATCATGGAGAATGTAATCAGATATTTGTGCATCAGAAAAGATGCTTAATAAAATGATACTACCCTAAGGCATAAAACGAAAGGTAGGTATTTAACGTATGAATAAAGCTATTTTAATAGGTCGTCTGACCAGAGATCCTGAGGTAAGATATTCCCAGGGGGAAAATTCAACAGCTATTGCACGATTTACTTTAGCAGTGGACCGCCGTTTCAGAAGAGCCGGCGAACAGGGCGAAGCAGATTTTATCGGATGTGTTGCATTCGGCAAGCAGGCAGAATTTGTAGAGAAGTATTTCAAGCAGGGTATGAAGATGGTTCTGTCCGGAAGAATCCAGACAGGAAGCTATACCAATAAAGACGGACAGAAGGTTTATACAACCGACATAGTAGCGGAAGATATTGAATTTGCTGAAAGCAAGGGCAGCAGCGGCGGCGACTCGGGTTACCAGGGCGGTAATCACAGAGAGTTCAAACCCGAACCCAGCTCAGCCATGGGGGATGGATTTATGAACATTCCTGACGGTATTGACGAAGAATTACCATTTAACTAAGTAAAAAGAAATCAGATATATATGATAATAATCGGATAAGGAGGTCATATCATGGCATTCAGAAAAAGCAATGAAGACAGAGGCGATTCTCCGATGAAGAGAAAATCCTTTGGACGCAGAAGAAAGAAAGTATGCGTATTCTGTGCGGATAAGAACCACACAGGAATTGATTATAAAGATACCAATAAGTTGAAGAGATACGTATCTGAAAGAGGCAAGATCCTTCCCAGAAGGATTACCGGCAACTGTGCTAAGCACCAGAGGGCGTTGACCGTATCTGTTAAGCGTGCTCGCCATATCGCACTTATGCCTTATACAGTGGATTAAGCCCTTGTTTTGCTAGGGTTGCATGGACTGTTAAATCAATTTGATACAAGATTTTAAAATTAAGGCTTCTCGGTATTAATCGGGGAGCTTTTTTCGTGTTGCATAACATTTATTTTTAACAAAATTGGCAGTTAAGGAAGGGGATTAGGTAGTAGTGCCTAATCCTTTTTTACATTCATAATATTCCTCTTCCGAGTACCCAATGACCCAGTGATCTATATCAAGCGGATGTATTGGTTTCCTGCTGACCGTCTGGATGCTCAAATCATCTGGGATAAGTTTCCGTATGACGAAATGTTGAGGCATGGTTATTTAAGGCTCTCCGATGACAATAAGTTTGATTACAAGGATGTCACAAAATGGCTGTTGGAAGTTCAGAACACAGACGGAATTTACCTATAAAAAATCGGGTATGACAGGTATAGTACAACATATTTTGTTGATGAACTTAAAGACAATTTCGGCAAGATTACGGTTGAAGATATGATCAAGAAGAGAGAAAGGGAAAAGCAAGTTGAAGAGAGAAGAGTATTAAGGTACCCTTAATCTGAAATCGGAAAAAGGGATGATCAACACCGACCATGAATTAGCTCAAATTGTGAGAGTCAGTGTGGATAGCATATGGAAATCTTATTTATTCAATTCTAAATATTGACATGATGTTCCAAATATCCCATACTGTAATTGTGAATAGAAGTAATGTAACTCATAAGAGTTCATTAATAATTAAAATTATGAAAAGGGGTAATATGATATGGATTTTATTGATGAATTAAAAGTATTCTCAACCAGGGTAGCAAAGCTAAAAGACCAGATATCCACTGAAGAAGCCACTAAGATGTCTCTTATTGTTCCATTCTTTCAACTACTTGGCTATGACGTATTTAACCCCGATGAATTCACTCCTGAATATACTGCAGATGTAGGAATTAAAAAAGGGGAAAAAGTCGATTATGCCATTATAAAAGATGGTGTTCCTGCAATTCTTATTGAATGCAAATGGTGCGGCGAAGGACTTGATAAACACAGTTCTCAATTATTTAGATATTTTGGAACCTCATCTGCCAAATTTGGGATACTGACAAATGGTATTATTTATAAATTTTATACAGACCTCGACGAATCAAATAAAATGGATATGACACCTTTTTTAGAATTCGATATATTAAATATAAAATCAAACGCAGTGTCCGAATTGAAAAAGTTCAGCAAGGCGACATTTGACATAGATAATATATTCAGTACTGCCTCTGAGTTAAAATATTCAAAAGCTATAAAAACTTTATTTTTCAATCAATTAAAAGATCCGACTGATGATTTTGTGAAACATATATTAACCGGGGTTTATGAGGGTGTGAAAACACAAAATGTTATTGATAAATTTAGAGGGATAGTTAAAAAATCTTTAAATGATTATATTAATGAACTAATGAACGAGAAGATATCAAGCGCCTTAAAAACCGAAGATGAGACTGCCATAGCGGATGAACCTGTTG
>JAFADH010000081.1 GCA_023424995.1 Bacillota bacterium
CTATCCTGCCGAAAGCTGCTGCTCCGCCTGCCACATGGCGGCATATTTGCCCTCTTTTGCCAGCAGCTCCTCATGTGTGCCGGATTCAGCGATTGTTCCGCCGCTTACAACCAGTATCCGGTCGGCATAACGTACTACCGACAAGGTATGGGCGATCATAATGACTGTTTTCTTCCTGGCGAGCAGACGGACGATGGCCTGCTTGACCGCAAGCTCATTTTCAATATCCAGAGAAGCGGTAGCTTCATCCAGGAGCAGGATCGGACTTTCCTTCAGTATAGCCCTGGCGATGGATAAGCGCTGGCGCTCTCCTCCCGACAGGAGGCTTCCGTTTTCACCGATTGTCGTATCATAGCCCGCCGGCATATTCCTGATAAAGCTGTCGCAGTTTGCCTCCCTGCAGGCCTGTTCTACCTCGGCATCCGCAGCATCCGGCCGTGCGTAGCGAATATTGCTGCGGACCGTGTCGTCGAACAGAAAGACCTCCTGGTCAACCATGGAGACCAGCTTCAGTATGCGGGCTGCCTCTACTCTGTCTATCGCTTTCCCTCCGATGGAGATTGTTCCCGCCTGGGGTTCGTAGTATTTTGCAATCAGATCCAGAATGGTTGATTTGCCGGAACCGGAGTCCCCCACGATGGCAGTCAGCTTCCGGGCCTCCGCCGTAAAGCTGACCCCCTGAAGGACCGGCTCCTCCGGAACATAGGAGAAAAAGACATGATCAAAGATTATATCACAGGATTCGGGAGTCAAAGGTAAACCGCCTTCCTGTTCCTCCGGCTCACGCAGGATTCCCGTAATTTGTTTCTTGGAGATCATGAGGTTCTTATAGCTGGTAAAGTCTATAAAAATAGTCCCTCCCAGCTTTGAGAGGAATAGGGGCAGCATACAGATCAGCAGGTAAGATACCGCATCCAGTGTCCCCGCTCTTAAGGGAAAGGATGCTGTCCACATGACCAGCGGCAAGCTTAACCAGATTGCAATGGAGAAGGAAAAGCCGATGGGAATTACCTTTGCTTCGTAGCGGTAGCTGATATCGCTGAAGGCTTTCATAGCCGCAACCGTAGTTTTATTCTTTGTACCTCCGGCGCCATATGCCCGCAGCGTCCGGATGCCGGTCACATATTCCACGATACTGCTTACCGCTTCCATGCTGATGGCGTTTTTCTTATTGCCATACCTGCCGACTGCACGGGACGAACCCCACAGGGCAGGAACCAGCAGGAGCTCGCAGGCCAGCAAGATGAAACCGGCAGGCAGCCAGACGGTGCCCACAAAGATTATAAGCATCACGGACAGCGTGATATTCTTCACCAGGTCTCCCGCTTTATGAGTCAGGATCTTTTCATAGCTGTTAACATTGGAAGTCAGGGTATTGATATACTGTCCGGTCTGTCTGCGGGAAAAGCGGCTCAATGGTATCCGCCTCAGCTTATCGCCCAGAGACAGGCGGATCTGCCTGCTTACTGCGGCACCGCCAAGCTGCGCCTGGACATACCCGGTGCTGTACAGAGCCAGCCGCAGGATAAAAACTGCCCCCAGAAAGCCGGTGAGCATCCAGATGCGGTCCATGTCCGTATCGCCGCTGCGCAGTGCCTGCATAACGGCATAAAGGAGCATGAAATTACTGCCCGACAGCAGTCCCTCCGCTATATTAAAAACCATACCGGTCCAGAACGCCCGGTTTTTCTTCATGGGATTATTGTCAGCTTTCATAGGGCACACCTCCTTCTAACCCGTAGCGGATTTCTCTGGCTGCTTCATAATCAGACCATGCCTTACGGTAATATGCATTCTGTTCCATGACCTCTTCATGGGTACCAAAGCTTTTGACTGTCCGGTCTTCCACTACTCCCACCCGGTCGCACATCCGTACGGCACTCAGTCTGTGGGCAACGATAATGACCGTCCTGCCGCGGCACAGATTTTGAATTGCCCGGTCAATTTCCAGCTGGTTTTCCGGATCTGCCGCCGAGGCTGCCTCGTCCAGAATAAGAATGGGAGAATTCTTCAGAATCGCTCTTGCGATTGCGATCCGCTGGCGCTCCCCGCCGGAGAAGCGGGTGCCAAAGCTGCCCACCTTTGTGTCATACCCTCCCGGCAGGGACATAATGAAGCTGTCAATCTGTGCGGCCCTTGCAGCCTCCCGTACCTGCTCCAGGCCGGCCTCCGACCCCATGCGTATATTCTCAAGTACACTGTCCCTGGTGAGAAAGGTATTCTGGAATACTATGGATATGTTTTCAAGCAGAGCTTCATAATTGATATCCCTGACATTTTTACCGCCGATTAAAACCTCACCTTCTTGTACGTCATAAAAACGGGAAATCAGATGAATCACCGTACTTTTTCCCGCTCCCGAGCGTCCCACCAGCGCCAGCTTCTCCCCCGCCTTAAGTCTCAGACAGCAGTTTTGCAGGACTTTCGTCCTTCCATCATAGGAAAAGCAGACATTTTTCAGTTCAATATCATGTGCCGCCGGAAAATCTCCGCCTCCTTCATAAGCAGGAATATCCAGAAGCTCTTTTGCTTTCGTTAGTCCGCTCAGAACCTCCGCAAAAGTGCTGCCCAGCTCCTGAAGAGGCCGGAGCTCCGTAAGGTACAGGGAGCCTACAAAGGCAAACAGCAAAAATGTACCTTCCGCCAGATGGCCTCTCATAAAGAGAAGTCCTCCCAGGGGTACCATCACAAGCATGCCGCATTCCAGCAGAATGATAAAAGCCGCATACAGCGGTCCCATTTTACGGGACATCTCATTCCACACAGTATTTTCTTCCGTAATAGCGTCCGAGAACTTCTGAAATGATCTGCTGCCCATATGATATGCCTTAATAAGCTTCATCCCGCTGATATATTCAAAGATCACACTATTGAGACCGGAGATGGCTCTGTTCGCCCTGTCCATCATCCCTCCGGCTCCCCGGAACATGGAAACCGCCGCCGCTATGGCAAGAATGAGCGGTATCAGTGATATCAATGCCAGGGGGATATTGACCGTAAGAAGATATGCAAAGACCGCTGCCGGTCCCGCCAGATAATAAATCAGTTCGGGAAGATTATGGGCCAGAAATAATTCCAGCTTTTCAATATTTTCGTTCAGTACTGTTTTAATCTCACCGGTGCTCCGTTCATCCAGCGCACCCAGCGGCACCTTCGCCAAATGCTCCGTCACCATGCAGCGCACCCGGAACAGGGCGCCGTAAGCTCCCTTATGGGACAGAACCCCTGCCAGCCCGAACAATGTGAACCGGACCGTCATGCCTCCGGCCACAAGCAGGGCACATTCCATCACAGTCTGCGGCGTATTGTTCCCTGTCAGGACCGAGTCAATGAGACGGTAAAGTGCAAAATACGGTGCTGCCGCACACAAACCGCTGATCAGAGCCAGTATTGCCGATATTATCAGATAGTATCTGTCACGATCCGCCCATCTTAACAGCAGGGCCATAGGATTGCTTTTCTTTTTATCCAATGCTTCTCACTCCTTTCCTTTATCCATACCGAATAGAGCCCGGAGCCTTTTCTCATTATCAGCAGATACTTCCAGATCATCCGGCATCTCTCCCCCGTCAAAATGCAGTACACGGGAGCAGACACGGCAGACCAGCTCATAATCATGGGTTATGACAAAAACCACCTTACCCCTCTGAGCCAGCTCCTCCAGAAGCCGGGCGACCCGCACCATACTGTCATAATCCAAACCGCTGGTAGGCTCGTCAAATACCAGCACCTCTTTTCCGCTCACTATGCTTACCGCTACGGCAAGCCGCTGCTTCTGCCCGCCGGAAAGCGTATTGGGATGCCGGCTGCCAAACGGAGTAAGCCCCAGCTCCTCCAGCGCGGCAGCCGCCAGCTTTTCATCCGGTGATTTCAGACCGAATATGCACTCCTTAATAACACTTTCCGCAAAAAGCTGGTAATTCACATCCTGCATCACCAGATAAGAGCTCTTAAGGCGGTCTTTACGGCTTTGTTCTGTTCCCTTCCACAGAATAGCCCCCTCGCAATCCTGGTGCAAGCCGCACAGCGCCTTTGAAAAGGTGGTTTTTCCGGCTCCGTTGTTCCCGGCCACACCGATGATCTCACCGGCAGAGACCGACAGACAGATGTTCTCCAATATTCTCAGTTTCTTATGGCGTACGGTAATATTCCGAAGCTCCAGGACAGGCTTTGTTTTAGGGCGCCCGGGAATATCCGGCCTTACCGTATCCAGACTTAACATACGCAGTCCCATGGCCTCCCTCCGGCTCCGGCTGAGCTTCAAAAACTCCTGCGGCGTATAGATTTCTGAGATTTTTCCCTGGTCAAGATAGACAATGCGGTCTGCCAGATCTGTCAGATAGTAAAGCCGGTGCTCTGCAATCAGAATGGTTTTCCCCTGCTGCTTTATCAGGTGCAGAAGTCTCCTTAATTCTTCGATGGAGGCCATATCTAAATTGGAGGAGGGTTCGTCCAGCAGGAAAACCTCCGGATTCATGGCATAGACGGAAGCAAAGGCGATTTTCTGCTTTTCACCTCCCGAAAGCTCAAAGATATTGCGTCCCAACAGCTGCCCGATCCCAAGCTCCCGTGTGCTTTGGGCCACTCTTTGGCGAAGCTCTTCAGGCTCCATCCCTTCATTCTCTAACCCAAAGGCTATCTCACTGCCGGCATCCACATTAAAAAACTGGGTCCGCGGATTCTGAAAGACCGAGCCGACTTTTTCCGCTATTTCGTACATGGGAAGCCCGGCAATATCCAATCCGTTAACCATTATCCTCCCTTTCAGCTCACCGATGAAAAAATAGGGAATCACCCCGTTCACCAGGCGTGTGACCGTAGTTTTCCCGCAGCCGCTGCGACCGCAGAAAAGCACACATTCCCCGTCGCCGATTGTAAGGTTAAAATCCTTAAGTCCTTCATCCGTCTGCCCCGAATACGCAAAGGATACATTTTCAAATTGAATCATCCTGACCTCCTTATATAAACCATCCTGCTGCAAAATATGCGGCAAAGCAAAAGGCTGCCAGTGCGTCTGCAGGGCGGAAGCAAATCCGGGTCAGGCTGCTGCGCGGCTTGGGATTCTCAATGCCCCTGGTTACCGCAGCTATGGAAAGCTCATCGGCAGCTTTGGATGCCGACATCATCAGCGGCACATAGACGCATTCCATGGTCAGAACAGGTCTTGTCAGCAGCCCTGCCAGGTTGGGAGAGACATCCCGCATCCGCATGGCATCCTTTATATAAGCCCAATCCTCCCTGACCGTGGGCAGATACCTGAGCATCACCGCCATAGGAATTACCAGCTTTTTGGGTACCCGCATGCGGTACATGGCGGACATAAACTCCGTGACCTTTGTGGTGGAAATCAGGATACCTGCCATCATTCCGCAGGGATATACCTTATGTACCAGTCCCATAAAAGCGATCAATGTTGTCCGCAGCCCGCCGCTCATAGTATTCAGCACCAGTATTGTAAGTCCGTACATAAGTCCATAGACAAAAGCCGTGACCAGGCTGTACCGGATACGGCCGCTCAGCATACCGGACAAAGCGATAAGAACAATCAATCCCAGTTCATAGGTGAGCGACGGTGCCATAGAAGCGGATAAGACGATCAGGACGAGCAGCAGCAGCTTGGTCCGGGGGTCAAGGGAAAGCCGTCGTTTCTTTGCCGTTGTTCTCATGCGGTGATTCCTGCTTTTTCAAACTGCTTTTTCAAAAGCCTTCTGCCTGCCCAGCCGCTGAAGCCGGCTGCCGCTATGGTACCCAGCAGAATAACAGCCGGCATCCATCCCCGGGCGGAGGCTGACATCGTGTCTATGTATGCCTGTTCCGTCCCTTTCTTCAGCATCGTACCGGTCCATCCGCCGGGATCCGCAAAGAACACTATAAAGCTGCCTGTTGCGCCCAGACAAAGTATCATGTAGGAAAGGATATTCATCCTTACGCTCCGGTACTTTTTGCTTCCGGCTGCGAGATCGGCAGCGATTCCCATGAGGATATATCCAATATCCATAGCCCAATGCATCCCTGTAGCAAAAAAGAACAATCCGACAATCGTACCCAGAATTGTAATTGCCCAGCGCTTGGGTACTCTTGCCGCCAGCAGCAGAAAGATGGGACCGCATAGCAGGGCAGAGCCCATGGGCTGATAGAAGGTCAGAACAGGATTAGGTGCAAAGGGCAGGCCTCCGATCAATGTAAAAACAAAGAACAGGGCGGTAAATATACCGATTGTCACCAGATCCTTTACCGTCAGATCCTTCTTTTGGCTTAATGTTTGATTCACCATAATAATTCCTCCCGATTTTATGTTCGTCCGTCTGATTGACAGGACGCAGACCACATGCTATATTAATAGTTAGCTTTCTCTAACTACCGGAATAACTATAATTCATCAGGCGGGACAGGGCAATCCCATAAGCCGATGTTCGTCCGTTCCTGATATAAAAACGTCCAATCATGACAAGGGGGATGTGGAAAAATTGACAGATATTATTGAAGATATCTATGGTCCTATGTTAATTGAACACGGATTTATTCCTGAACCGGACAACCACAGATTCGGAACCACCGGTATGTGCTGGAGACTGTCCCGGGAAATCGGCGAAGGTTTTTATTGGACCTACGGACAAAGAGATTTGTTTGATATTAAAATACATGATTTTTATTTTCATGAGGATTCATTCCTGGAATTTAATCTCCCGGAATGCCTTAGCATTACACAGTTTGAATCCATATCGGGCGAAGAACTGAATCCTTATGGGCGATTAACGGCCGGATGCATCCGGAGCGTAGTCGGCGGGCTTGAACCGTATAAGATTTTAATCCATAAGAGGATACCCATCCGCTGTGTCGGCATTGAGATTATGCCGGCGTATTATGAAGATTACCTGAAAAAACAATATCCGGGAGAATACAAGAATCCCTACGAAGCATTTTTGTATGTAGGGCAGACAACAAATTTCCCGGAGATGGCAAGACTGCTGGGACAGGTTAAAAACTACCGGGGCGACGGTATTTCAGCAAGGCTGTTCTATGAAGCCAAGGTCACCGAGGCAGTTGCCCTGGTGGTGGAACGGCAGAAAAGAAGCCGGATGAAGCCGGTGGTCAAGCTTTCCCACCGGGATATCCAGCAAATTGAAACGGTAACTTTATACATAAACGATCATTTTTCATTTGAACTGCCCTTGGAACGTCTTTCAAAAATCGCCTGTATGGGAACAACCAAGTTCAAAACCTGCTTTAAGCAATTCCATGGCTGTACGGTCACGGAATATATCCAGCGGCGCCGTATGGGCCAGGCAGAGCATCTGCTTTCCTCTACGGACCTGACCATAGGGCAGATTGCGCAGACTGTGGGCTATTCCAGTGCCGGACGCTTTGCCGAGCTGTTTCACCTGAGCACGGGACTGCTGCCCGGCGAATACCGGAAGATGACGCTTAACTAGGAGTCTTCTATGACCTTTACAGGCTTCATTCCAATACGACCTGCCCGATACTGTCATAAAAACGCCGCCCGCTTTGTTTCTTTAGCGGGCAGCGTTTTCTGGTTTAATTTTTGCCTATATCCTATTTATCCAATGGAACCGGCTTATTTTTCTATACTTTCAGATGCATTTACTCCGGCAATTCTGCCGAGGCTGAGGGACATCTGTATGGACGTACCGCTTGCCGGGTATACCTTATAGAAAAACGAACCGTTTGCCACTTCACCGGCGGCATATAGGTTGGGTATGATCTTGCCGGTATTATCAAGCACCTGGGCCTCCGTATTAATTTGGATACCCGTCATGGTTCCGATGGATGCCGCTATGATCTTTACTCCATAATACTTCGGGGTTTCAATCCGTGTCTGGCCTGTAAGCTCCTTGCCGAATAAGGTATCCTCCGTATTATCGATCATCTGGTTATATTCCCGGACAGTTTCCAGGAATGCTTCCTCATTAATACCGCTCAGCTGCGCCAGCTCTTCCAGAGAATCGGCGGCATAAGCCTCGCCTTTTTCGACCGCCTGGTCCAGTAAAGGATTATAGGTAGTGGCATCAAATATTAAAAGCGCCCTCAGATCAGTCTGTTTTAATAATGCCTCATGGATGATGGGATAATCGGAAGCTTCGTTTACAAACCGTTTTCCTTCTTTATTAACCAGCAGGAAGGGGCTCCACATTAAGGAACTTATTTCAGATTCAAGATTTAACTCACCCTCAACTGCCTTAAAACCGATTACGCTGCCGTTACCGGCAATGCCCGCGTTAACCTTCTCTGCCATGAGCAGGCCGTCTCCCGTGTTGCCTACTGCGACATAGGTTGACTCTCCTACTGCCTCTGCCGCATACTTCTGCATTAATTCCTCATTCCGGTCAAAGCCGCCGGTTGCCAGGATAACCGCTTTCCCTTTAAATGTAAGGGTCTTATCGTCCTTGTCAACCGCTTTCACTCCGGTTACTTCACCCTTTTTATTGGTAATCAGCTCCGTAGCCGTAGTTTCAAAAAAGAACTCAACATTTTTACCCTCTGCATATTTCTTCATAGGGGCAATAATACCATTACCGCCTCCGACTGCCATATGGGCCCTTAAGACCGGACTGGTACCTGCCGGAAAGGGATCTCCGAACTGGACTCCGATTTCACTCGCAAGCCAGTTGATGGTATCACCGGATTTCTCGGCAACGGTTCTCAGCAAAGCTTCATCTGCCTTCCCCTCTGCCCTTTCACTCCAGTATGCCACCAGCTCATCCACTGAATCCTGCACGCCTGCCGTTTGCTGTATATCGGAACCTGTGGCATATACAATACCTGCCGATAAGATCGTGCTTCCGCCTGCCATAGGCATTTTCTCAATTACGGCGACCTTGGCTCCCGCATCCGCAGCCTCTATGGCTGCTGCCAGGCCTGCGGCTCCCGCGCCGATCACTACAACATCGTAATTCTTGCCGCCAGCGGCACAACCGCCAAAGGAAGCAGCGATCACCGCTGTTATCAGTAATATACTAAGATATCTTCTTTTTATGTTACGTATCATAATATCCCCTCCGCTTTCTATTTCTCCGCCTTGCCAAGTGCATCCTCTACAGCGGCAATGATCGTCTTGGAGCTTTCCGTGGCGCCGCTCACCGTATCCACTTCAGTACTCTGCTTGTCAATGATATCCTCCGGAACTCTTTCCAGGGCCACATCCGAGACACCCTCGGTTTCTGCCTGGGATACGATATCTATCTTTGAGATCTTTCCATCCTCAATGGTAACATTTACCCCCAGCTCTCCATGCATGCCTTCCGCAGTTCCCTCATACTCGCCGTCATTCCATTTGCTCTCGCTCTTGCCGCAGCCGGTAAACATAAAAACACAGGCCAATAGAACAAATGTAATAAGTAAAAATCTTTTTTTCATATCCTTTATTCTGCTTCCCTTCTTTTTTGTTAAAACTTTAACACATTTGAATGCAACTTCGACGTCGGTCAATATTAACTATATTATATTTAAATATAATACTTCATAAGCTCTTATTCTTTATATTTTCATTATCTGCTTTTTCATTGACCACGGTCAATGAATATTCTACGTCCTTGTTAATATTTTGTCAACAAAATTCGATAAATTTTTCTCAGTTTTTATTTTCAATTATGCCTTACGCAGCATATCCAAAAAAAATGCGGCAGCTTCTTCTCCTTCTGCAACAATAGAGAGTTCTCCGTCACTAACGCACCAGTCCATCATAATACCAAAGAGATATCCTCTTAGATATTTATAGATTGTTACCGTCGATATATCCGTTCTGAATTCTCCTCTTTCTTTTCCTCTGTCAATGATTTTATTCACCGCTTCCTCATGAAGATCGGCCTTTACCGATTCATTATTGAATTTTTCATGTATGATTATGGAGAGAAATACCCTTGTAAAACCTACTCCCTGATTTTCAATTACATTCATATACAAAGCAATGTATTCCTTAAATTGTTCTGTGGCAGTTAATGCATCATCCCATGTCTTTTCATGGAACATATTATGATTGATGTCCGACAGTATTTTACTGACAATATCCTTTTTTGAGTCAAAATACGTATAAAAGGTCCCTTTTGCCACATGACATTTGGAGCAGATCTCACTGACCGTAACATTATCATAGCCCTTGCTGATAATCAGCTGTATTGAAGTTTCAAGAAGCTTCTTCTGAGTCTCCATGGCCTGAAGCACTCTTTTATTTAATATCTCTTCCATTCCCTGACCACCTTAATCATAATATTTACCGGAAGCACCGCCTGCCGGAATACCTCCGACTCTATTGTACCATATGCCGGAGAATAAGGCACCCCCAAACACAAAGGCGGTTCCGTATCATAACGGCTGCCGGTTCTTCAGGCTGCAGTCATTATCCGGCTTTTTACGAAGTCTTTGACTATAAATATCTACAGTATACGTACCTCCGGTATATACCGCCATATTCCATCGCAGCTGTTAAAACAATACTGAATTTTACAGACAAGAAGGGATTGTCGCAAAATAAAGATTTGATAGTAATTTACACAAAAATAGTATTTATACTATAAAAAGAGCTTTGAAAGGGATTTATAATACCACTCAAAGCTCATTTTTGTACATTGCTTTACAACAAGACTATTTTGCGACAACCTCTTCTTATTTTCAATCTGGTATATATCCGGAACACTTTCACTCGCCGTCTATCAGCTCCTCTATTAATGTATCGGTTGCCTCATAGCAGCACTCCGGAATATCAATTTTCTCTGATCTGACCATATTATCTGAACTGCTTTCTTCTACTATTTCCATATCCTGGGTCCCGATAGAATCCTCTTCGTCAATCTCCGGCTCATCTTTTCTTATAACCTCGATACAGGAGGAGCATTGGCTGCAGGGATGTGTCTCCGCCCAGATCCGGCCGGAGGTTTTCGCCCACTGTTCTGCCGTGTTAATACATTTGCCGCTAAGGTCATGCACATCCTCCGGCTGGATGAAGTCCGTGGATTTTGCTTTCGAGGCTTCCACCATCTGGACAAGCCGCTCCGGGTTATCTAACAGCGGACATGGACGCAGATGATTGTTATTAAAGGGCTGGTTCCTGCGGTATTGCATGAATAACGGGGATTGCAGCGCTTCCAGCAGGGTTTTCTCATGGATGTTGGAGTCCGAATAGTGAATGAAGGCACAGGGCTCTATCTCACCGCTGGCATTGATATGAAGATATCTCCTGCCGCCCGCCACGCATCCGCCCGCATACTCTCCGTCATTCCAAAAGTCGATGGTGAATATGGGCTTCGTATTACGGAACTTGCGCAATTGCCGGTACATATATTCACGCTGATCCGCCGTGACCATAAGCTCGGGCACAGCGCTGGCGCCAACCGGCATATAAGTAAAAAACCATGCGAATTTTGCGCCCTTCTCAATTAAGTAATCAATAAATGTTTCACTGCCGATAACCTCTGCATTCTCTCTGGTATAGCAGCAGGAGGCTCCGAAGGCCAGTTTCTTATTCCTTAATATCTCCATGGCACGGGTAACCGCTGCGTAGGTTCCCGCACCGCGTCTTGCATCCGTCTCTTCCTTAAAGCCTTCTATACTGATGCCCGGTATGAAATTCTTCACCCGCAGCATCTCGTCGGCGAATTTCTCATCGATTAAGGTACCGTTGGTATAAGCCGTAAAGATACAGTCCGGATGCTTTTCACACAGCTTTATGATATCCTTTTTGCGGATCAGGGGCTCGCCTCCGGAATACGCATATACATGAACACCCAGCTTCTTTCCCTGCTCTATGATGTTATTTAAGGTTTCATAATTCATGGACATTTTTGTGCCGTATTCCGCAGCCCAGCAGCCCGCACATTTCAGATTACATGCCGAGGTCGGATCCATAAGGATTGCCCAAGGTATGTTGCAGTCATATTTCCGGGCAAGCTTATTATGCTTTTTGCCGGCAAATACCGTAGCATTAAAGATGAAGTTCCGGAAGAAGACCTTTCTTACTCCCGGATCAATATCCTCCCACATGCTGAGTATCAGCTTGTGCCAATTATTATCTTTATTTTCAACTGCTGCCCGAAAAGCATCACGCTGTGGTTTTATATTGTCCTTCCAATCAAGTTTATCCACTGCATGCAGCATTTTCAGGCTATGTCCCTCCGGATCCGAATTTAGATAACGATAAGCCAGATTTACAGCGGCTGAACCAATTTTTTCTTTGATCATACTTATCACCATTCCCTTCATTAAATCGAATAACTCCGGACACTGTCTTTAAAAGGCAGTACAACACCACACGGCAAGCACACCGGGATGCCTTTACAAATAAACAGACAAACTCTGCACAATGTATTTTTTATTATCCAACCCCTCAGAACAGTTTTATCTAGTATATAATTTATCTGAAAAACCTGTTTTGGCAATCAGACAGAAAGAAGCAGATGTATAATTTGCTTACATCTGCTTCTTTCTGTAATATTATATTTCATTCAATTTCAGCATTATTTTCTTTGTTAATCCTTATTTCCTGCTTTTCCAAAGCCCGAAGCAGTCTTCCGTCAAATAAGCCCGTCAGCTTTATGATATACTCCGACGGATCCTCCTTCATCCCATTGTGCGCCCACCGCTGCGTAAGGCTGACGAATATCACGGCGATCACATCCGCGATAAATGCCAGGCTTTCCTCATCCAGATCGGTATTGCCGATATTCCCGATTACAGTTCTTGTAATATCCCGGGTATAATCATGCAGGTATTCCTGGAAAGAGTTCTGTCCTGTCGTATTAAGCGCATTCAGGTAAAAAATCTTATTCAGCCTCATATAATTGCATAAGGCCTGCAAGCCTTCCTTCCATTGCCCCATATCCTTATTATTGTACATGAACGGCGCAGTCTCGGTCACATAGATCCAGTTCATAAGATCATATTTATCCTTAAAATGGTAATAGAAGGTCTGTCTGGTCAAACCGCAATGCTCTGATATATCGCTTACGCTGATCCTGGCAAAGTTCTTTCTTACCATTAAATCCTTCAGTGATTGTGCAAGTGCCAGCTTTGTCAAATTGGCATCAGACATACTTAAGCCACCCCATGCCCGGTATTGCTATACTTTAATAATCTATGACGGCGGGTGATTTCTCATTCCAGCAAGACTATAACTTATCATTTATTTCATTATTATTCTTTTGGTTTTTATAGTAATACATCTTCTGGTCCGCCGCCCGGATCAGCTCCTCCGCCGTCATGGCAGTATTCAGCATTGTCTCTATCCCATAGGATATAGACAGGAAAGCATCATCTATCTGGTAATCCGCCGGAATCCTGGTTATCTCCGAGCGGATGCGCTTAACGATCGCATGTGCCTGCTGCTCATCCGTATGATTTAAGCATATGAGGAACTCATCTCCTCCGTATCTTGCCGCCCAGTCATAATCGGACCGTATATTCCTGCCGATCACTTCACTTACGGCCTTAATCGCATTATCACCCGCATTATGGCCGTAGGCATCATTGATGACCTTAAAATTATTCAAATCTATAAAACACACGGACAGAGGAGAATACTTCATCATCGCATTGACCACATCGGCCGAAAGGCGTTCATCGACAAAACGCCGGTTATACAGATTCGTTAACGGATCCCGGATTATGATATTATTCATCTTATTCACATAATGGCGGAATAACTCTCCTTCACTATACACCCCTGCACCGATAAGCATATTATCCGTAACATCCTTCAGCAGCTCCAGAACCACCGGACCCTTGTCGTTAACAATAGGAATTGCTGTCACGATAAATACCAGCTCCTGCTTTTTCTCCAGCTTGATAAAGCTGTTGTTCTCATGATAGGCACGTATGGAAATGCAATTATCGCAGATTTTTCCGTTCTCCCAGTATTTATAGCATATCTCCCGGATATCCTCAAAAGCTCCTCCCCGATAATCCAAAATCTTTTTTTGTACCGGATCCACCAGACGCACTGAGTCATACATCTTCTGAAAGAATTCCAATTGTTCTTTCAGTTCATCTAAAGATATCTTATTCATCCGTTTACTCCGTTCTTGTATTATATTCCTTTTTAATTCTAAATTATACCATTCAGTTTGACAATTTACAACAGAATGTGACTGATTTGGTTGCTTAAGGCTGCTTGACCGAATTATAAATCCGGTCTTTTTCTTGAATAAACGTATCAGTATCCGGATGATTTCATATAAAAAAACCGCTGCGCAGCTGTGGCAAGCCATTACGCAGCGGTTGATTCAACTGGCTTACAGCAATGAATGAACCTTCTGTATTCGTTATCCGCCGGTATTTATATCTGCATAATCAATCCCGCTCCATATTTTTTAGACCTGCTTTGACACTCTGCCTGTTATCCCTGCTGCCCGACATCTGCTTGATCAGTTGCTTTTCCTTAATCTTTTGCTTCATCTCCTTCCGATGCTCAAAATTAACCAGCTCCTTCTGGAGCTTTGACCAGCTATCCCAGCGTTTCCGGTCCAGTGTGCCTTTATTTAATGCCGATCTGACAGCACAGCCCGGTTCATTCTTATGCTTGCAGTCATGAAACCGGCATTGTTTGACCATCTCTTCAATATCTCCGAACATGACCTCCATCCCGGTATCCGCTTCCCATAAGGATAGGGAGCGCATTCCCGGCGTATCCAGGATCAGTCCGCCCTCCGGCAGAAGCACCAGCTCCCTGTGGGTTGTCGTATGCCTTCCTCTGTCATCATCTTCCCGTATCTCGCCTGTCTTAAGAAGCTCTTTCCCCGCCAGATAATTCAAAAGCGTTGATTTGCCCACACCGGAGGAGCCGAGCAAAGCTATGGTCTTACCGGGGTCAAGATATTTTTTGATCTCATCAATTCCTTCTCCTGTTATACAACTGACAGCATACACCTCTACTCCGGGAACAGTGGTATAGACAATAGATACCTTATCCTCCACATCATCACAGCAATCTGCTTTCGTCAGTACCACCACCGGTGTTGCACCGCTTTCCCAGGCCGTGATCATATACCGTTCCAGCCTTCGCATGTTAAAATCCCGATTGAGGGATTGAATAAGGAACACCGTATCCACATTGGCGGCCACGATCTGTTCCTTTAATTCAATTCCGGCAGCAGTTCTTGAGAATTTCGTCCTTCTTTCCAATACGTAGCGGATGAGATGTGAACCGGTATCCTGGGAGTATTCCAGGGCAACCCAGTCTCCCACTGCCAGAAGCATTGAATCCTGCTGCCTGTTCACCGGTCTGCTAACCTGCAGCTCGCCGATATCAGTTATAACACGAATTATCTGACCATAGTCGGCGATAATTCTTCCGGGCATCATCCCGGTACTCGTACTCTTCTTCCATTCTTTTTCAAAGAATTCATTCCATCCATACTCTTTAATATTCATTCATTAATTCCTTCCATGTCATTCTTGTTCGATGCCATTCGTACCGTATGCATCCGTTCTTTTTATATCTGTTCTGTTCATATCTGTTCTGTTTATATCTGTTCCTTTCGTATCTGCTCTTTTCATATCTGTTCCAATCCACATTTGTTTTGATCTACCTCTTTTCTTATCTATTTCTGTTTCAATCTGTTCGATCTGCTTCTGTTCTATCTACCTCAATTCTTATCCGCCTTGTTCCGATTTATCTTTGTCCCTGTCTGTCTCTGTGTTGATCTGTTTCTGTACTGATCTGTCTCTGTACTGATCTCCGTCTCTGTTCTGATTTGTCTCTGTACTGATTTTGATATTCATTTTTTTACCTGTCTCTGAACCTAACTTCTTCCTCGATGAATCATAATCTTTTATTTGTAACCTGCTTAATAATTTGCAATATAAATTCTCCTGTTCTTTCTGCCATCCGTTTAAGGGCATAAAAATACCGCAGATAACGACCTGTCTGCGGCTTAATTAAAT
>JAFADH010000119.1 GCA_023424995.1 Bacillota bacterium
CCAGATAGCCGGAGTTATAAAATATGCTCTCATCGTTGTAAGCATGATACCAGTGCTGCTGATCTATCCGTTCATCCAGAAATACTTTGTCAAGGGAGTCACCATAGGTGCCATCAAAGGGTAGCGCAGGGATTATAGAAAGGCATAAGATAGTTTAAAAACGGAATAAAAAATACATTTAACCAAAAATTGAAAATGTTTTTGTTTACCAAAAATTGAAAATGTTTTTGTTTACTTGACTTGTTAATCCATATATTTTATAATTAGTTGGATATTCGAGTGTTATAAGTCATCTCTATGCGGATCAGACTTATAGCACCGAATTATTCAATTAAAAGCTTGATTGCGGTTCTAGCCGTCATGATTGCCGAATATGAAAGAGTGTGAAGCTATGTTGAAGAGTATGACAGGCTTTGGCCGATGTGAAATTGCGCAGGTAGACCGTAAGATTACCGTTGAGATGAAGGCGGTAAACCACAGGTATTGTGATATTTCCATTAAGGTACCGAAGAAACTCAGCTTCTTTGAAGCAGGGATCCGTAATGTCCTAAAGCAGTACATTGGCAGAGGTAAGATCGATGTATATATTACATACGAGGATTACACTGAGAATAATGTATGTGTTAAGTACAATGCCGAGCTTGCCAGAGAGTATCTTACCAATCTGGAGAAAATGAGCAACGAGTTCGGAATTGAGAATGATATCCGTATCTCTGCATTATCAAGATATCCGGAGGTATTCACACTGGAAGAGCAGACCATCGATGAGAAGGAATTGTGGGAACTGGTGGAAGAAGCCGTAAAGACTGCTGCCGGCCGTTTCGTGGAGACAAGGATTACGGAGGGCGAACATTTAAAGCAGGATATGGTTGCAAAGCTTGACAGCATGTTATCCCTGGTAGATTTCATCGAGGCCAGATCTCCCCAGATCGTCACAGAATATCGTAATAAGCTGTATGCAAAGGTTGCGGAGCTTCTGGGTGATACCAAAGTGGAGGAGAGTATCCTGATTACTGAAGTAACGGTATTTGCCGATAAGATATGTGTGGATGAAGAGACGGTACGCTTAAGAAGTCATATTATCAATATGAAGGAAACCTTGAATGAAAGTGATAATGTAGGCAGGAAGCTGGACTTTATCGCTCAGGAGATGAACCGCGAGGCGAATACAATTCTGTCGAAGGCCAGTGATTTAGAGATTACCAATAAAGCAATCGATCTTAAGACTGAAATTGAAAAAGTCAGGGAACAGATTCAAAATATCGAATAGAAGTTACAGAAATGAGGAATAACATTGAATAAGTTAATTAATGTTGGCTTTGGCAATGTGGTAAATTCAGGTAAAATCGTGGGTATTATCAGCCCGGAGGCCGCACCGATCAAACGGATGGTGCAGACGGCTAAGGATACGGGGATGGCAATTGATGCAACCTGCGGAAGAAGAACGAAGGCGGTAATCGTCACGGAAAGCGGGCATCTCATCTTATCCTCCCTTCTTCCCGAGACAATTGCGGGACGGGTAAACGAATAAAACAATCTAATTATATTACATCTTGGAAGGAGAATATATATGTTACATCCATCTTATACAGACTTAATGCGAATTGTTAATAGTGAGGTAGAACCGGGAGAACAGCCGGTGGTTAACAGTAGATATTCCATTGTAATCGCCACTGCAAGACGTGCAAGGCAGATTATTGACGGTTCCATACCGCTCGTGGATGTTGCTTACCCCAAGCCCTTATCCATCGCCGTGGAGGAGCTGTATCGTTCCAGGGTTAAGATTGTTAGTGACGATGAGAATCAGGAGGCTGACGATCAGCAATAAATGTCGTGAAAGCAGCCGGACAATGCTAATTGGCACTTTCATATCCTTATATATGGAAGTGCTTTATCGTGTAAACAGGCAAATGCTGATTTGAAAGGAAGTATTACATGTCATACAAACCTGAAGACAAATTACGATCAGCACCGAAAGATGAGATACAAAAGAGTACCGATGATTCTCGGAATAACGTTATCAAGGAAGAAGATACGGAAGTTTCCCGGAATGATTTTATAAAGAAAGAAGATACAATAGATATCCGGAATGATTTTGTCAGGGAAGAAGATACGATAGATATCCGGAATGATTTTATCAAGGAAGAAGTTACGATAGGTTTTCCGAATTATATTATTAAGGAAGAAGATACTGCAGATATTCGGAATGATTTTACGAAAAAAGAAGATACTGCAGATTTTTGGGATGACTTTATTGAGAATGAAGAAACCGGAGAATACAGGCTAAGGATTGATGAAGAAGAGGACCTTAAGATTGAAGTATCAGGCACGGATAAAAAGGCGCCCGAGGCTGGCAGGAAAACTAAAACAAAGAGTATTCTTTATGATTTGTTGTTTTATGCAGTTATGATCTTTCTTTGTATTTATGTCATACCGAATTTTGTACTGCAGCGCACAATAGTAGACGGAAGTTCCATGGAGCAGACACTGCATGACGGAGATCATCTGTATGTGGAGAAGCTTTCTTACCGCTTCAATGCTCTGGACCGTTTTGATATTATAGTCTTCTACCCGTACGGAAGAGGGAACGAGGAATATTATGTAAAGCGTGTAATAGGTCTTCCGGGAGAAACGGTGCAGATCGTGGATAGCAATATCTATATCAACGGTGAGCTTCTGGAAGAGCATTATGGCAAGGATCCCATTACTTATGCAGGAAGAGCGGCTACGCTTATAACCCTTGGAGACGATGAATATTTCGTATTGGGAGACAACAGGGGAATTAGCAAGGACAGCCGTTCGGAAGAAGTGGGTAATGTAAAGAAGGCCAATATCGGCGGACGTGCTTTTTTCCGTATCAAGCCCTGGGATCAGCTTGGAACGATAGAATAATATTATCTTAACTTATCAGCTTTTTTGTCTTGCATTTTACATATGAATTAGGTAGAATGTTAATGTTCTGTAAAGACAGGAGTAATATAAATCATGAAGGTAATCAAGGAGCATATTAAATCAGGAAGCTTCAAACAATTCTATCTGTTATATGGAAGCGAGGAATATCTGAAAAAGCTGTATCGGGACAAATTGAGGAATGCTATTTTACGCGACGGCGGTGATATGAACTATTCCTATTATGAGGGAAATGGGATTGACCCCAGAAAGGTAGCGGAAGCTGCCCAGACTCTGCCGTTTTTCAGTGATAAGCGACTGGTTTTAATTGAAAATAGCGGCTTATTTAAGAATTCCAATGAATTAAGTGATTTAATAGCGGGAATACCGGATACAACCGTCTTGATATTTGTAGAGACAGAGGTTGATAAGCGGAACAAACTGTTCAAGCTGGTCAAGGAGGAAGGCACCATATCTGAGATGAACAGTCTGGACGAACAGAACCTTAAGCTCTTTGTGGCATCACAGCTGGAGCAGGAGGGAAAGAAGATTACCGAGGGTAATATCAGATATTTTCTGGAAAAGACAGGCTCCGACATGACGAACATCTGTAATGAAGTGAATAAGCTGGTAAATTATTGTATGGACCGTAATGTGATAACGGCAGAAGACATCGATGCGGTAGTGACTGCCCAGATAACCGGTAAGATATTTCTGATGATCGATGCCATAGGAAGCAAACAGCCGAATAAAGCCCTGGAACTATATTATGACCTCCTTTCTGTAAGAGAGAAGCCCATGTCAATCCTGTATCTGATCCTGAGACATTTTAATATATTGCTACAGGTAAAGGATCTGCAGACTCTTGGATTTCATTCCTCCTCCATCAGTGAGAAGGTAAGCGTTCCTCCCTTTGCGGTGAACAAATACCTGGGACAGGCCAGAAACTTTACAGGAAAACACCTTCATGCCGCACTGGAATTCGGAGCAGATATTGAAGAGCAGATTAAAACCGGCCGGATGGTTGAAAAAATCGGAGTGGAGCTTTTTATTCTGACCTTCAGCAAAAAAACAAGGTAATAATTATGGAATGCATCTGTGTGTTCTGTAATTAATATATATGGAAACGTATCGAAGTGGTCATAACGGCCCTGACTCGAAATCAGGTAGCCCTCACGGGCTCGTGGGTTCGAATCCCACCGTTTCCGTCATATGACGAAACCTGTCGGAAAAGCTGAAATTGCTTGTTCTGCAGGTTTTTGTTATAATAGAGGTGTGAAAAATTTATATAATCCGTGTTCAATTCCAAATGAAACATAGATTTTATCCACCTTGGACAACATTGAGCATTTTTAGACATAACTTCCCCACTATGAATCTATATAATGATTGGCGTAGGAGGAATCACCATGAACTGGATACAAGGCCTGACAAAAGCAATCCAATTTATTGAGAGCAACCTGACCCATGAAATCACCGTAAATGACGTAGCAAATCATGTGTACGCTTCCAACGCTCATTATCAACGTGTGTTTTCTTTGGCAACCGGCATCACCATCGGCGACTATATCTGGAATAGGCGCTTGACGTGCTATATGTCAATCTTTATCCCGGCCCGGAGCGTCTGCCGGAGGGTTCAGGGATGAGTATGGCTATTCGGCCATCACAAACGGGTTGGATACCACAAAAATTTATTTTGAAAATAAAACCGATGACGAGCTCAGCGATATTTGCTGGAATTTACATTGCTCTCCCTATTGTTGTGTCTGTACCAGTTCGGCATACGCCTTTTTCAAAGGCGCAGTCGAACAATATCCTGATTTGGCTATGGCTGTAACATTATTACCGCTGTATAAGAAAATGCAGAATTACAAGGATGAAATTTGGGCGATTCAAGGAGGCTTTAACCCGCCTAATGATAAGTTCAGAACACATGAATTTAGAGCTCAGATCGCGGATGTTTTGCGGAAAATGGGCGGTGTATGTGAAGAAATTTTAATGGCGTATGGGGGAAGTAAGTGAAACAAATTAAGCATCATAAGCTGCTCCGGAACTGAGGCGACAACGCAAATCGCGTGACATCTTTTTCATAGTACCCTGCCACACCTGAGGTGGGCAATTCGCGCACCGCAGGTTTTTCTACGTTACCATGTCGAAGCCCGCGACCACAAGGCATCTTTTTTGTCAGACAATCACAATTTTATCGAAAGAAGTCGAGTTGCTTAAGCTCTGCGCAGCAGAGCTGGCAGTTGGATTCTTTGTATTTATATGATAAGATGCAGATGATAATTAGTATTGCATATTAGTAGGATTATGTGCAATTAATTGGTTGGCGGGGCGGACATGACTACAAATTCCAGCATCAGGTTCCGTTATGGGCAGGCTGTAGTGTCCTGCCTCACTCCAAGGCGGGCGCCGGTCATTCGCCTTCCGTGGCTCAGAGACCGGATACTGCGGAATCCGTGCCGCAGTATCTGGGGTATTCCTTTGGAGTACCGCCTTCGAGCTTCGCCAGGACAAACAGCCTGCAGCCATTCCTCAACATGATGCTTCCTTTTGCAGCCATGCCCGTCCTGCTAAACAAGGGGACGTTCCTGCACATTTGTAGAAAAATGCGAACTAGCGTTTATATTAGGTGTAGTTTCACTATAATAATTTTCTATCTTTGTTACTGTTGTCTTATATGCTATAATGTGAAATGAATTTTATTTAATGAAAGGTGGCTATGAAATGATTATTGCTACAATAGTTAATTAATTATGGGGAAGCTAATAGTCTTCTCCTACTAATATTTGTATGAGGAGAATACTTTATGACAGACAATAATTATCAATTTATTAAGGCGGATAAGAATCTATTTGCTGTTTATCAAACAATTTATTCGGAAGCAGATATAGAAATGTGGTTTTCCTGGAACGACCGCCTTAATGATACAAAGTGGAGTGATGATTGCTATTTCTTGTGTTGTAATGGAGAAAAAGTTGGAGGTGCTATTATTTCAGATGGGCTTGTTATGTTTGCATTTCTAGTTCCTCCATTCTATGATCATTACTTATTCTGGAAGCTGATAATCAGCAAAGCAAAAAGAGTTACAAAAACTGATGAAATTGTCTTCAAGGGCGTACTTGCAAACGAATTAAATATTCTACAAAACTATGGCGTGCGGATATGGAGGGAAAGACAAATGATGTGTCGCCCTACGGATGTTATGCCATATACTTTGCCAGAGGATTTTGCTATCGAAACACCAACCGAAAAGGACATATCTGAAATAGCTGATATCCAACACCAGTCATTTATTGGCGGTATCGCTTATGAAATGTTTGGCGAAGACAGTTTTGAACATATCGTAAATGGTCTTAAACAAAGTTTTAATCGCTATATAGGAACTGGTACTATGGATCAATTTGTGGTGGCAAGACATAAATCGGGCAACAAAATAGTTGGGGCTTGTATTTCTGGTATCAATCCTGAAATGCCTAATTTGTTTGCAGGCATTGACGATGTGTTTGTCCTATCGGAATATCGCGGCAAGGGTATTGGTGAAGCTATGATTAAGCACTCTATTACAATGGCTTATCCCAAAACACCAGTGGTGAAGTTGCATGTACTAACAACAAATCCTGCGACAAGCCTATATCGTAAGCTTGGCTTTGTTGCTGGCCCTTCTTTTACAGATATGAAATATAAATATAATCCTCACTAATAAGTAGAAGTTGTTTTACTTCGCAATTTTTATATATTGTGAACTATATGAAAAGAATAATTGGGCTCGGAAAGCATGTCATCTTTTTTGACCTAACTTCTCATAAAGACATACCTTTCCGTCAAGGGGAAGGTATGTCTTTCTTAATTTCAGAAAACATGGTATTATAACCTCAAAACCGCTTAATACCTGGCAAAAGGCAAGCTGCTGATCAATTTATATAATGCGGATAATATGCAATGCAAGGAGGGAGCGAAAGTAGCTGTGGAAAAAAGATTATCAAGGAAAAGCAAAAAGACAATAAGCATTGTAAGCATTGTAATTAGTGCTGTTGTATGTAT
>JAFADH010000142.1 GCA_023424995.1 Bacillota bacterium
GGTGGTGCTAAGATTAGCACAGAGCATGCAGGATACGGCGGAAGTGGTTACGTAGATAATCTTTATACGAATGGAACCGGTGTTGCATTTACGGTAATTGCACCTTATACAGGGAACTATTCCGTTAACCTTCGTTACTGCAACGGCTTCTATGGTGAAAAGATTAATAAATCTCTTGCTATTTATGTAAACGGAGTAAGAGTAAAGACAGCGGATTGTTTCTATGGGACCAGTTGGTCAGATTGGCAGGATCGTTACGACAACTTAAACCTGAAGCAGGGTGTCAATACCATTGAATATAGGTATGACGATGCATCTTTAGGCAATGTAAATATTGACTATATTACAGTAACAGAAGCAGTTACCATGACATACGAAGCAGAACAGGCAGAACTGTCTGGCGGTGCACATTTTGCACAGGATCATGCCGGGTATACGGGTACCGGCTTTGTAGGCGGCCTGTGGCAGGATGGAGCAGTAGAATTCCATGTAAATGTGGAAACAGCGGCTACATATGATGTATCGATGAAGTATGCGCTTGGGTTTGCCGGCGAAACAAGAACGATGAACATGTATATAAATGATGAGTCCAAAGGAATTGTTACCTTTGGAGATACTGCCGGATGGGATAGCTGGGGTGAAAAGGTAGTTGCTATGGAGCTGAAAGAAGGCGGCAATACCATCAAATTGACCAGGGAAGGAGCAGGTCAGGGAGACATTAACCTGGACAGCATCCATTTACAGAGGAGAATTCCATGGGCGTATCAGGCAGAAAATGCGGTCATGTTCGGTGGAGCGCACAGATCCGACAATCATCTTTGGTATGAAGGAACCGGATTTGCAGGTGGATTTGAAAGTGCTGCCGGTACAGAGGGAATCGAATTTACGGTAAATGTACCATACACAGGTACGCATACAGCAACGGTAAGATATTCCGGCGCACATGAAAGTAACATTACCATGAGCTTATATGTAAATGGAGTGAGAATCAGACAGATTGAATTCCCTCCTACCAAGACTTGGGATGACTGGAGTGAAGTGACCTATGATGTAGAATTGAAGGCAGGAAACAATACCATTAAGATTTTGCGTGAGGTTACTGACTCCGGATGCTTTAATATTGACAGCCTGACAATTGACAAGTATAGCAGTGCGAAGACTTCTCTTAAGAAGCCGGGTCTGGTGTCTGGTACCGTGTATGTAATGAAGTCAAAGACAAGCGGCAAGGCAGCGGATGTGGCGGGTTATTCCAGAGATGCCGGTGCGCTTGTAAATCAGTGGAGTTATTTGGGCAATATCAATCAGCTATGGGAACTGCTGGATCAGGGAAATGGATACTGGAAGCTTATGAGCTCCTATAGCGGACATATGCTGGATGTGGCAGATACTGAAAATTTCTTTACCTGCCAGCAGACAAATAATCCGTTTTCTCTTTCCCAGCAGTGGAAGATTGAACAGGCAGGAGATTTCTACAGGCTGACCAATAGACAGTATGATATGGTTCTGGAAGTAGTGGGTGGTTTGACCGGCAATGGTACTATGATTCGCCTTGCAGCATACGAAGAAGGGGCAGATCGTCAGCTTTGGAACATTGCAGATGGATTTGATGCTACCGGTATTAAACCAGGAGATAATGAACCGGGAGATAATGAACCAGGAGATAATGAACCAGGGGATAATGAACCAGGGGATAATGGACCAGGGGATAATACACCAGGAGGTAATACACCCGGTGGAAACACACCAGGTGGTAACACTGGCTGGGTACCATCTAATCCGACTACACCATCTGCTCCAGAACAGCCAGAAGATAAGAAGGAAGAAGTAGAACCGGAAGATGATGAAACTGCAAAAGTACCGGAAGAAAAGCCTCAGACCGAAGTGACGGGCAAAGTAAAGGTTGGCAAGACGAACAATGTACTTTCCTGGGAAAAGGTAGAAGGTGCAATAAAATATGTTGTTTATGCATGTAAGACCGGAAGTGCTAAGTACACTAAGCTTTCTACCATTAAAGATGGAAAGAAACTGACCTTTACACATAAGAATGTAAAGGGTACGAGCTACAAGTATTATATCCAGGCATATGGAAAGGATAAAGAAGGAAAGACGGTAAAGCTTATAAAATCTGACGTAATGCAGACTGTAAGCTCCAAGGACAACAAGACACATTACATGACATCCAATATGAAAGTAGCTAAAATAAGTAACACAGGAAAGATTACTGCAGTAGGTTCCGGCGATTGTATAATATATGTTTATCTGCCAGATGGAAAGAGTAGAAAGATAAATATTAGTATTGAAGAATAAAGGCTAGGAAAAGGGCGGTTGCAAAATGATTGCAGCTGCCTTTTTGCGTGTCAAATATATTGTTAAAAGAAGTCTATTGAAACTTTTATGAAAACCTTGTTTCATCCACCGCGATGCAGTCTCCTGAAACGCATTCATCTTTTTTGCCATAGGATCAATCAAATGTCTGATTTTTTGATAATTATTTTAATATCAAAAAATCATTAAAAGCGATGAGCTTCTGTGCAGCGCCAGAACATACGCGGAAGATTGGCTTATATTTTTGCAATGTGTATATATAAACGGAAAGCGGCTTAATGTGTACAGGGCTTTATTTGGTATGGTTATCAAAAACTACCTATGAGCGAAGCATTGAAAGCGGGCACGGAGTGAGTTGTTTGGTTGCATCCGGCTCCACTCCATGTCAGGAGAGGCGGGCATCTTCCGGATTGGCAGCTGCATTATCCGGGCTGTACAGTAAAATCCATCCCGAACGCAGGCCATGTGGCAAATCTGGATCAACCAGAGCAATTCAATAGGATACTGCTTTCTTTTATTAATGATTGCGAGTCGGCAAGAACATGAATGGCGGATTTAGATATTCTTGTTTGAGGTTGGCTTAAATCCGGGCGTAGGTGCAGCTATGATACTAAAAAAAACACTTGACATTGACGTTGTGTCAACTTGTATAATGTGTTTGTGGGAGTGATGCTTTGGAAGTGATTAGAATAAACGAAGTCGTTGACAGCTTCGGAGTATCCAACGGGACACTGAGATATTAAGATGGGATAGGAGTGATAAACATGGAGAATTACACCAGTAAAATCGGTAATCATGTATATGTAAAAGGCGGTGCAGAAGCAGTTGAGTTGTATAAAGAAGCATTTCGGCTTGAAGCAGAGGGCGAACCTTGGTTGGATGATGAGGGTTTCATCGTACATCAAGCACTTGTTCGAAATGGAGAACTCTTTTTAAGTGTCAGCGAGAACAAGTATTTGCCTGATGGATTCATTGAACTGTATTCTGCTGACGTGTGTCCAATAATGCTATTTTGTGTATACTATCGTAATGAAGAAGACTTACGCAGGACTTTTGAACTCTTATGCAAAGCTGCAAAGAAATACACAGAGATACAAGCTGAAGGGGAGGACATTATTTGCGAAGTGATTGATAAATTCGGAGTTTTTTGGCATCTTCGTTTTCCAAAGGACCAGAATGCGTCATTTATTCCCAAATAGCATTTGGCGAGGTATGCCTATGAAAAATGTAAAAAAGAAAAGCAAGCAGCGCAGGATCGTATTGACAGTTTTACTGGTCATACTTTTTGCATTACCCATCTGGGTATACCGGGGCAACATCTCCATACAAACAACGCAAATTAGTATCAACAGTGAAAAAATCCCGGCGTCTTTCAAAGGCTTTAAAATTGTTCAAGTATCTGATTTGCACAATGCGGAATTTGGGAAAAATCAAAGTAAACTCCTTCGGAAAGTCGAGGATGCATCCCCGGACATAATTGTCGTTACCGGCGATCTGATTGATTCCAGCAATACAGATGTTGAGAAAGCGATGGATTTTATCACCGGCGCCGTCAAGATTGCTCCGGTATATTATGTTACAGGTAATCACGAAGCATGGACTGACAAATATGAACAGCTGGAAGAAGAAATAACACGAGCCGGTGTTGTCATATTAAAGGATAAAGTCATTACATTGGAACACGATGGAGATTTCATCCAACTTCTGGGTTTAGATGATCCCGATTTTACAATGAAAGGCGATACGTATGGGAAAAGCGCGGCCATGATTGATACGAAACTGAAAAGCATGCAAATCAGAAACGATCAGTACACAATCTTGTTATCGCACAGGCCGGAACTGTTCGACGTATACGTGGCTAACCGCATTGATTTGATATTAAGCGGTCACGCTCACGGCGGACAAATACGTTTACCCTTTATCGGAGGACTTGTCGCACCGAATCAAGGTTTCTTCCCCACATATTCTGAGGGTGTATATGAAAAGATGCAAATAAAAATGGTTGTCAGCAGGGGCTTGGGCAACAGCATTATTTCTGTTCGCATCAACAATCGGCCTGAATTGGTTGTTATTACGCTCGTATCACAACAGAACTTAGAACATAAAATCCAAAGTACATGGTTGAATATATTAGACAAAGGAGTGAACAGGATGAAACTCGGAGCGACGTTATACATTAAGAATACGATTGAAGCGGTAGCGTTTTACAGGGAGGCTTTTGGAATGACTTTGGGATATAATGAGAAATTTCCGGATGGGAATTTTATGCATGCGGCATTGCTTAAGGATGGACAAGAAGCATTCGCCGTAAGCGAATCACGAAATGATACCTTTGTTGATATCATGCTAACATCATCATTAAAAGAATCCCGCCCAACTATGAGCTATGGGATAAATTTCGATAGCGAAGAGGAAGTAAGGAAAGCATATTCAATGTTAGCAAAGGACGGAAAGGTGTTATTTCCTTTAGGTTCGCTTCCGTGGAGTTCTTGTTGCGCTGATGTCGTAGATAAATATGGTGTGTATTGGTATATAACCGTATAATGAACATCTCAAACTAACCGAACATAAGGGCATATTGAGGGTTAGGTAATAAGATTTTCATCCTTGAAAATAGTTTAAGATTCTATTTTTAAGGTTTACGCTCAGTTTTCAAAGTGATAGAATGAAAAAGAAAAAAAGAACAAAAAAGAAGTACCAACCGCCGGCTTTCGAACCACTGCGCTGCTAGTTGCAAATGGCCGTATGAGGTTGTCCTTGATAATTTATCGGCTTTTCAAAACGATGACGGCGGTTTTGAGATATACAAAGCTCAGATAAATTAAATTTACAAGGGGAAAGGAGAGCGCCTCCATGTCGGATCGTATCAGCGAAGCTTTGTCCCTATATGGGCTTACAAACGCGAAAGCTACCCTTTTGCGGCACAACGAAAACCGCACTTATCGAATTGATTGTGAGGAGAATTCTTTTTGTCTTCGCTTGAAAAATCCGGTTTCGGGTTTTGATTTATCAGTCTTTAGCGGCGATCAGGAAATATTCTTGCAAAGCGAGCTCGGCATCATAAGCAGGTTCGCAGAGCAAACAGACATTCCGGTGCAAAAGCCTGTAAAAACGCTGTCAGGCGACGTGGTTGCACGGCTTCCGGACGGAACTTTGGCAACCTTGCTAAGCTGGATGGAAGGAATCCCATTTAACGAGGGAGAACGCACTGAGCAAATGCTTTTTTCCGCCGGACAAACATTGGCGAAACTCAGAAGCGCGGCGGAAACCAA
>JAFADH010000175.1 GCA_023424995.1 Bacillota bacterium
AGCTGCTCAGCTGCATATCCGAAGAAAGAAGCAGCGAGGATTTTAATGCGTATGCTGAATTGCAGCTTCGCAAATACTTAAGTGCGTTTAATGAGGATTTTATAGCAGATATCATGATTTATTTTAATCAGTCGGACAGGGTGGTATCCTCTGTCTATTCAAGTCTCGACAGCTATTTGTATTATAGCACTTACTATAAGACAGAAGAGAGCGGATATGAGGACTGGCTTTTCGTCCTTCGGGGCAATTCCGGAGCTGCGTCCATTCATATGGGAAACACCGAACCGACAATTACCGTCATACAGAAATACCCGGTGAATCAGATGAGCACGCAGGCTACCATCGCTATCGTATTCCGGCAGAACCTGTTATATGATTTTCTGGAGAAGCTCATCGGGGAGGAAGGGAAAACCTTCCTTATAGTGGATATGGAGGATGTTCCCATAATAACCGCCGGCGAAGAAGTGGATTACGTGAACCTTAAGGAAAACCTGTATGATGAGGATGTGATCGGGGATTTAGTCAGCGGGCAGCGGTATGTATATCAATCGGTCGCATCTACCAACAGCCCGATCCAATATGTATGCCTGGTGCCCTACTCGGTATTCTGGCAGAAGATGCAGGGGCTTAAAACGGTATATGTAATATGCTACGGCATTTTTATCATAGTAAGCGCAGCTGCGGTGGTTCTGCTCAGCAGACTGGCATACCGGCCCTTTGACAGCTTTATCAAGGATATCACGAAACGCACCAATATAGACTACAACCGCAAAGAAAAAAGTGAGATGGACTATCTGAACCAGGTATTTGCCATAACCATGAAGGAAAAAGAGCAGCTGAAACGAAAGATGGAGTCGGAAAAGGTTCTGCTGATGGATGACATTATCATAAAAGCCCTGCAGGGTATGATCAATATTGATGATGACATTCTGGAGACCTTGAAAACCTATGATATACGGCTTTCCTTCTCCAATTTCTTTGTTGCGGTATTAAAGATAGATTCCTGGAATAACGAGAAGATAACTAGTCTGGGGGATGGGGAGATACAGAGCAGGATCCGGCAGCAGATTGAGGACAGGGTCTATGAGGTGCTGGGCAAAGACTGCATCTGCTATGCTACAAGAATAGAACGGAGAAAATACGCCTGTATTATCAACACGGCTTCATCGGGTACAGCCGCGGACAGCCTCATCAGCCCGGAGAGCTTTAAAAAAGTAAGAAACCTGCTGGACCAGGTCCTGGGGATATCCTTTACCATAGGGATCAGCAGGAGCTTTCATGACAGAAGGTCCCTGCATGAAGGCTTTCTGCAGGCATCGGAAGCCATGGAATACCGTGCCGCGTTCGGAAGGGGAATCGTTATCCGCTGGCAGGACGTCCAGAAAAGGCGGTTTTATTATAACAGCGCGGTCATAACCTCCCAGAAAAAGCTGATTTCCTACATCAAGGACAAAAAGCAGGAGACAGGAGCATTAAAGCTGATCGAAGAGCTGATACAATGCAGCATGAATGAGGAAACGGCATCGCTGGAGGTGTTTAAGTGCTTTCGTCTGGATATGATCAATATCATAGCGAATATTATGAACGAGATATGCTCCTCCCTCTTCATATCGGAAAACGCTTTTGTGGATAAGCTTATGGGCTGTGAGACCTTTCAGGATTTTAAATTCTATTTTGTGAAGGTGCTGGAAGCCCTGAAAGCGTATGAGGCGGAACACTCCAGTGAAAATGACCTCAGTAAATCGGTTATGACCTACATCACGGAGAATTATAAGAATGCAGATCTGAATATCAACATGCTTGGGGATGTATTTAAACTGTCTCCCTCCTATCTGTCCAAGATATTTAAGGAACAGATGGGAATGAGTCCCCATGAGTTCATTACAAAGCTTCGTATCGACAAATCGAAGGAATTAATAGAGGAGGGCTTCCTATCGGTGGAGGGTATCGCAGAAGAGGTAGGGTTTTTAAGCAGCAGCGTATTTATCCGTACCTTTAAGAAGGTGGAGGGAATAACACCCGGAGCATTTAAGAAGATTAAAAAGGTATAAATAAAAAGAACAGGCAGGGCTTCGGAAGGAATGACCATTCCGGGACTCTGCCTGTATTTTAATGTCCGGAGCCTGGTGTACCGGCAGGCGGATGCCTTAAGCAATTGTTTGCCGGTACACCGGTAGGCGGATACCTTAAGCAATTGTTTACCGGTACACCGGTAGGCGGATACCTTAAGCAATTGCTTGCCGATACACCGGTAGCCGGTCAGGCACTATCTGGAATTATAGCGCATCAACTGGAGCTGCTTGATTTCCAGGACACGGGGAAGGTTCATGTTGTACAGGGTATTCAGATAGGAATTGAATTCGGATAAACCGGTCTGTCCCATGATAAACCGGTAATACATATTATCCATATATTCCAGGATGAGAGCCTCTGTCTGGGATATTTCCATGACCTCCTCCTTGGTGGGGGTGAGATTGGGCAGCAGGTGGGAAGCCATGTTCGTATCGGCGCCCCATACATCTGCAGCTTTTACGGCAATGGGATCATTCACCTGGTCGAACATGGATTTTAAGGAATAGCTGGGAGCGGCCCACCTGGTTCCCGTATACCGGCTGATCCATGCACCGATATTCTCATCCCCGGGCGGGGTAAAGACCGGCTTACCGTCGACCATCTGATAGGACTCACCTTCAATTCCAAAATTCCAGAACAGGATTCCCTCCTCACTGTAGCCCCAGTCAAGAAAGCGCATGGCGGCTTCGATATCCTCGCAATTAGTGGTAATATAGGCCCCGTAGTTAGTTACAGCCGCCTCCATCTGAGAGAATTCAATCGGATCGCCTTCGTTCAGTACAAGATTTTTAATGGGCAGCCAATTGTACCCATTCCCGGCTTCTTTTGCCGCTGTGATCCAGCCTGTGAGATTGCCGCAGGTGGATATGGCGGCACCGATTTTGTTATTCGCCGCCAGGGATACCATAGAACCATTGTCCTTGGAGACGAAATTGGGATCGAGAATACCGTCCTGGTACCAGGCATGCATCTGGGTCAGAAAGTCCAGGTAGGCCTTCTGTGCAAGACCATGCTGTACCTGGCCGTCATCATCGATATAGTAACCGTTTATAATACCGTAAGCCCCTATCAACACCTGCTTCATCCAGGCAGGATTGAAAGAAAAAACAGCACCGTATTGCTTACGGAATACCCTTAATATATGATCAAATTCAGCAATGGTAGAAGGTACTTCCAGCTGCTGCTCCTGAAGCCAGTCCTCACGTATTACAAGTCCCTGGAAAGTGGACAGCTTAATATCCCTTATGAAAGGAAAATAATAATAATAGCCGCTGTCAGTTTTGGCAGCCTTGTTAATCTCAGAATTATTGTTCATAAAACCTGAAAGATTAGGCGCATATTCCATGTAATCGTTAAGGGGATAGATATAATTCGCACTGATATAATAATCCGGATCATTTAAATTATATATAATAATATCCGGCATATTGCCGCTGGAGAATAGTACGTTCAGGGAATACTCCGTATCGTTATCATAGGGCTGTATCCATTCAAGCCTGATGCCGGTATTCTCAGTCAGGCCGGAATGGAAGGGTGATTCTGAATAGTCGGAATAATCACTGTGAAGATAATAGTTCGGACTCCATATGGTCAGCACGGTATCGGTAACCATTGGGTATGTAAAGGCTGCGGGATCCTCCGCCGCATATGCCGGATTCGACAGGCCGGGAGAAAGGCCGTCGGTTCCGGAATTCTCACATCCGGTTAAGAATGTGAGAACTGCAATTATCAGTACTGATAGAATTGATATTTGAAATCGATTTGACACGGCACCCAACCTCCTGATTTTACATTGAATTTGCTTTCTGGCAGCCATGGATTAACCGGTATTGGATCGGTGTCATCCCGGTATGCTTTTTAAAGAAAGAAAAGAAATAGTTATTTGAGATAAAATCCAATTGTTCCGTGATATCCTGGACCGTTGCATCCGTTTTTGCAAGCAGGTGGCAGGCCTGCCGGACCTTAACCTGCTGCAGGTAGACCGACAGATTTGATTTCGTAACATCCTTGAATACCTTACGCAGATAATTCTTGGACAGGCTTAGTTTATCGGCAACAAGGTCCACATTCAGATTTGGATTATCCGCATTTTCATCCACAAGTGAAACGATCTGTTCCACTATCTTTTTCTTATTGTCATCCAATAATTTCATTTCATTAAGTTCAATAATGTCATTTTTAATTCGGTCTGTCATTGTATCCTTCATTGCAGCCTTCATTGAATCCAGGGAAATCCCGGGGATTAATGCCGTTATTCCCTTGTCATAAGGCATGGGCTCCAGCTCAAAATGCCTTTCCAGCCGCCTTGTCATAATGATCAGCTGCCAGAAGGCTTCACATAAGCCTGCATAGCCGGAGTTCTCCAGCCCCGTAAAATAATCGCTGATTAATTTGCAGCAGTTATCCGTATGGCCTTTGCGGATTTCCCTTAATAAAGCGGACTCCAGGGACAAGGGATACGGTATTGCTTCAGGCTCCTCTTCGTCCTTTGTACGATACATCACCACCCGGGCACAATCCTCACCGTGCCGGCCTGCGAAGGCCTCACACGCAGTCTCATATGCGGTTTGGGCGCTTGCTTCACCCGGAAGGGACCGGCCCACATAGCAGGAATAGAAGCAGTCATTCGCATTATCCCCGGCGGCTAATTTATCCAGGACCTTGGAACAAAGTGCATAAAGACTTTTATCAACGGGTTCATGGCTGGCCAATATAATTACAGCCTTCTCATCTGAGAGTTGAATAAAATTGTAAATCAGGAAGCCGGAAAAATAAGTATCACAGGTGTTTTTGAGGTGACTTCCGGCCGGCTTACTGTCCGGACCGGCTGCATCAAAGCCCTGTGAATGCCTCACCAGCAGAATGCATGTGTAAGCCGGCTCCTTATGGCTGGAGTGGGGAAATAACTCTGATAGTGTAACCGGCTCATGGACGCATGTAAGATGGTACAGTATATATTGCCTTTGATACAGCTGTTTATAATGTTCCGTCTCGGATATGATCCTTTCCGTCTCAGTCAGCTTTAATTGCAGTGATTTTATGGATGTTTTATTTCTAATGTTTAAGTGAGTTAAGATAATACCTATGCCAAGCATAATTATCACTAAAATATCATTAGCGATCATTGAAATAATTGGAAATGATATATAATCAGACATGGTTTCCTCCCTCTCTTTTTATGTGATATGCACAATTGGCACAAAATTATTCTAGCATAGTCCATCATATTTAGCAATTTTTAATACGTCATAAAAAGTGAAGTTGAGAAATTGTCAATTTTCACAAATCATCAATTTGTTTAAAAAGTAAGGAATACAGCGGTCGTTAATTATTATTATTGTATGCACGGTGCACATTTCATAAGGTAATATTATACAGCAGGCGGATATGAGGGGATAACTCAGGGAGACCAAAGAGGGATGAACGGATGAGATTTGATTTATTATTGAAGGATTGGACCAAAGAAGGCGAGAATAAGAAAAGACCGGAGGGATATATGGGCTTTGGCGAAAGCATCCGATATGATTTTCCTAAAGCCATGGATTGCAGGGAATATGAAGCCGTCGCCTTCGAGCTTTTATTACCGTTCCGGTGTGAGGTGGAGCTGCAGATTACCCTGCGGCCCCTTCCGTCAGGCCGCCCGGAATTCTTTCCCAAGACCACGGCAAAGGCGTATGCTTATGGAGAAGGCAGGGTATACGTGGAAGTGGATTTTCACCAGTTTGATTATGAGAAAATGGTGGGAGCCTTCTTAAAGTATATCAGCAGCATTGAAGTGATGTGTAATTGTATAACATCCCCTATGGATAAGGATATGGATCTATGTATGGGCACAGACATGGGAGCGAGCACATGTATGGATGGGAGCACATGTATGGATAGGAGTACATGTATGGATGGGAGCGCATGTATGGATAGGAGCACATGTATGGGTGGGAGCACATGTATGGATGTGAGTACATGTATGGATGTGAGTACATGTATGGATGGGAGTACATATATGGATGGGAATGCATATATGGCCAGGGATGCATGTATAGCAAAGAATATATGTATAGCTGAGGATATGTGCTTGGGGCATGGAATTAATATAATGGGCATATGCCTGAAAAAGCTTGGGGACCTCCATATGTATTCCGGTATATTATCAAAGCCGGGAGATGAAAATTCACCGGTCCCATATGAGGTGATCCTAGATAACGATACCCGGCAGGAGATGCATGTAAGACTATCCCAGGAGCGATACGGAAGGGAAACTATGCTTGCGGTTTATCCTGAAGCAGTCATATTGCCGCCGAAAGGGAGTAAGACGATCACCATATTGGTTACCATGAAGGAACCGGTTCCCAGGGGAGGTTATGAGAAGGCTGTGATAAGAGCCGTTCCCAACGGCGACGCGGCAAAATCCAGGACAATAACACTGATTACCTCAAGGAAGAATAAACATCCTTATCTGATGCATACGGAGGAAGGCTGGCAGAAGGTAAGAAATAAAATTGAAGGTAACGCGAAAGCCCGGGAGATATTTGAAAGGACCTATCTGAAACCGGCGGGGGAATGGGAGGTGCCGCTTCCCGGTACGGCAGGCACCTATGTATATCCCGCTTACAGCCAGAATTCACTTCGGGATACGGCAGTAGCGTGGAAGCTTTCCGGCAATGAGGAATATGCCCGTAAATGCGCTGCTTACCTGGGAGGATTAACGGATAATAACCGTGGTTATATGGCGACGGAGTATTCTTATTTCCAATTCACAGAATCCCATGAAGAATATACCTGGAGTGACTATAAGGTCAGAAGGGCCTGCAGTGCAGGCTGGATACAGGAGGCGGAATTCTTCATCGGCTTGACGGCAGCTTATGATTTACTGTATGACAGCGGACATCTGGAGGATGAAATCCATATAGGCCTGGAGCGGATCATGCGTTCTTATATGGAGTTTGCGGGATGGAGGCTTACGGACGGAGACGGGAATAACTTTCAGATAGCGGAGATGACCGCGGGATTGTTCTGTGCCTGTCTCCTTCAGGATTATCACTGGATCCGCCGGTTTATCCATGGTGAGAACGGGTTCTGTGATTTACTGGGCTCGGTCTTGTATGATGACGGCGTATACTTTGAAGAGGCTTCCGGCTATATGAGACTGGTCGCGGAGATATTATTCGAAGCAGCCAACGGTTCTCAGAATTTTGGGATCAATCTTAAGGATATGCTGGTTCCGGCCAGCTATGATAAATATATATTGCATTCTCCCTGGGCCATGAGAGAAACCTGGAGCGCAGACAAAAAGCCCTTCCTTGGGATGAGCTTCCGGCGATACCGGCCGGTTGCCAACCCGGTCAGGTCCGTAAAGCAATGCTACGATGCTTTGCTGCTACTGCTGGATCATTCCGGGATATTGATGTCCATGAATGACAGTAATGAGCATTATTTATATGAGATATTTGAACAGGCTTATTATCTGTTCCATGATGAGAGATATGCCGCGGTTATCAATAAAGCACCGCACCGGTCCCTGCTGTATGGGCTGGAGGAATTGCCGGATACGGATTACCGGTTAGGAAGGGAGAGCCTTCTTCTGCCGGCTTCCGGCTTTGGGATCCTGAGAGGGGAGGAGGAGCGGCAGGGCAGGAAGAACAGGAGCCAGGCGGTCCTCAAGTTCGGCCCTCATGGAGGCTATCACGGGCACTTTGACCGGTTAAGCTTTCTTTCCTTTATAAAGGAGGATTCCACTTTTCATAATATGGAATACACCTGGTATGGATATGCCTCCTTCTTATTTAAGATGTGGGTCCAAACCTCGGTTGCCCATAACATGGTGACTGTGGATCTGAGAATGCAGGAACCCACTCCCTGTGAGCCGGTATTGTATCATCAGGGGGAAAGCTTTCAGGCTGTCTGTGCACAGACCGTATCCAGGTGGTGTGACCCTCCCTATGGCGGACAGACACCTTACCCCATTGGTTTTCCCAGGCAAAAGTGTGAAATGGAAGGCAGGTATATAATCTATCCTGAGCATCCCAGGAGACAGGGAGAGCTTGGGGAATATTCCGAACCGGTATTCCAGCGCAGGCTTCTTGTCCTGTCGGAAGGATATTGCATTATCTGGGATTATGGCAAAAGTGATAAGGAGCATGCCTATGACTGCCTGTATCATCCCAAGGGAAGCATTGAAGTCACGGAAGGGCGCCTGCTTAAGACAACAGAACGGTTGTGTGATGATCCATACGGCGCGGGCCAATTTGTTACCAATTGCCATTGGTATCATATGGAGGGTACGGTACGGCTTTCGTTTATTAACGCACCGGATAAGACAGGTACGGACATATTGAAAGCGCCTTCGTTCTGTGATATATACCGTGCATATCCCAGGGAGGGGCAGGTAATCATCGGTAAATTCCCGGAACGGGAGGATTGCTTCACCCCGGAGGATATCGCTGCCCATAATAATCATCTGGGCACTTCATCCAAAAAGACAGTCAGCTTTCGCACCGACGGCAGAGAGGCAAGATTTGTTACGGTTCTGGAGATAGGAGAGACGGAAGGGAAAATCAGAAGAATTGATGCAATCGATTTCAATCATATATTGATCGAGCACAAGGACGGCGGCAGAAAGCAATTCTTAATTACAGGAATGGGTCAGGAGGAAGGTATTTCAATCAGTATAATAATGCGGGAATTTCATAATGGAAAATGTACCCGGCAGGAAGGTACAGACTGATACCAGCCGGATTGAAGCCGATTAATACCTGAAAACATATTTTTTATGAATTATCAGGAATACAGAAAATGACATGCTCCCGTTAAATGATGCTTCGAAAGGAAAGAAGCTTAAGATTACTATATTTACTGCAGAATATGGGGTATGGACTATTCTACGGTTATGGAAAGGAGGGAAGCCGTATCGCTGTAAATAACCGAAAGCAGGAAACAAAAGAAGAGTGCTGTTCTGCAGTATGGAAAAACGCATATAAAGGGGGGAATGAACAGAGGAATATTATCCCGAAAAAGCTATAAGAAGTTATCTGTAAATAAGAAAGGAGTCGGTATAATGAGAAAAATATGGGGAATTCTCATAGCGTTATGTATTAGTGTCGGCCTAGTTACGTTCATAAAGACGAATAACACAACGGTAACAACCGCAGCGGCTGACTTTGTACACCCGGGGATATTACACACTCAGGCTGATTTTGACCGCATGAAGCAGATGGTGGACGGACAGCAGCAGCCGTATCTGAACGGATGGAATCAACTGGTTAACAGCACGTATTCCCAGTCAGACTGGACGCCCAGGGCCACAGCCACAATTATCCGGGGAGGCACCGGTGATAATGTAGCCTTGCTGTACAATGATATTGCCCGGGCATATCAATGCGCCCTGCGCTGGAAGATCAGCGGCAGCACTGCCCATGGGGATACTGCCCGTAATATTTTAAATGCCTGGTCGTCCACCCTGACTGCCGTCAGCGGCAATGCCGACCGGTATCTGGCGGCAGGCTTGTTCGGCTATCAGATGGCCAACGCTGCAGAGATCATGAGGGGATATCCGGGATTTAATACAGAACAGATGAAGACCATGCTGATCAATGTATTCTACAAGCCGCTCAATGAACGCTTTCTGATCGGTAACGAATACGGCAGTGACCATAATGACGCCTATATAACCAACTACTGGGCAAACTGGGATCTGTGCAACATGGCGTCCACGGTAGCCATCGGGATCTTCTGTGACCGGAGGGATATCTATGATATAGGGATTGAGTATTTTAAGAACGGAGCAGGCAATGGCTCCATCTATAATGCAATTCCATATAAATATTCCAACGGACTGGCACAGTGGCAGGAATCCGGACGGGACCAGGCACATACCATCCTTGGAATAGGGCTGATGGCGGCGGTCTGCGAGATGGCCTGGAGCCAGGGAGATGATCTGTACGGCTGGGCGGATAACCGTTTCATGTATGCCGCAGAGTATGTGGCACGTTATAATAACGGTAATGATGTTCCGTTCACTACCTATGAATGGGGGACCGGCCAAAACGGCACCATACAGCAGCAGACGGTCGTCGCCGAAGGGGGACGGGGAGAATACCGGCCCATATGGGAGATGATTTACAACCACTATGCCAACCGAAAAGGGCTTTCCGTACCCAATATTGCCGCACGGGCGGCCTCCCAGCGGCCGGAAGGCGGACCCGGGGGTCATGCTACCACCTTCGACCAGCCCGGCTTTGGAACGCTTACTTATACCCGGCCGGCAGGAGGAGGGAATAATGCCGTTCTTCCGGGAGGGAATATTGCGGAAGGAACCTATCGACTGGTTGCACGGCACAGCGGCAAGGCCCTGGAGGCGGCAGGAACAGCCAATGGTTCCGGTGTCCAGCAGTTCACCGTGAATCAGAATACCAGCCAGCAGTGGAACATAACCCACCTGGGAGGCGGCCAATACCGCATTACCAATGTCCAGAGCGGACGGGTACTGGATATAGCAAGCTCTTCCATGAATAATGGAGCCAGTGTCCAAATCTGGAATTACAACGGAGGGGATAATCAGAAATTTGCATTTATCCCTACGGGGGACGGTTATTACCGTATCTCTCCCGCACACAGTGCCAAGGCCTTGGATGTAAACAACTCATCCACCCAGGACGGTGCAAGCGTAATACAATGGAGATATTGGTATAATAATAACCAGGAGTACAGGCTTGAACCGGTCAGTGCCGTAGTACGTCTTCAGTCCCATAATTACCCGGAGCGGTATATCAGACATTCCGGTTACCGGGCAAGAATCGACGCCAATGTGTCACCGGCAGCGGATGCGCAGTTTAAAATCGTTGCGGGCCTGGCGAATTCCGGGGGCATCTCCTTAGAATCCGTCAACTATCCGGGAAGGTTCCTCCGTGTGAGGGCCAACGGAGAAGTATGGCTGGATCAGAATGATGGCACCGACGGCTTTAAGAATGACGCAACCTTCCGGCGTGTGCAGGGCCTGGCGGATGCAGGCAAGTCCTCCTTCCAGATGTGGACGGATACGGCCAGATACCTGCGGCATTCTAATTATCTGATGCGTGCTGACAGCGGTTCAGGCAGCCAGTTCAACGCAGATGCGACATTTATGGAGACGGCTCCGTAAGCCTGGAATGAAAAGGTGGAGTGCATATTTCTTCCGTTTCCCCTTATCGGATAATATTAACAGGAATATTGAATCGACCAATGAAAAGACAGTAATCATGATAAGAACAGAACGACATACAAATTGCAAGCAAGAGTGCGGATTTTCACCGAAAATCCGCACTCTTGCTTTACAATTATCCCTTTTACTTAACCACTACCTTAATCTTCTTTGTAACATTTCCTGCCGTAACAACAACATAATCGGTCCCTTTTGATTGTGCGGCTGCCTTACCCGTGGTTTTATTGATAATAACGGCGGATTTTGCCGTAGTAGTAAAGGTCACTTCATCAAATCCGTAA
>JAFADH010000207.1 GCA_023424995.1 Bacillota bacterium
TTTTCTTAAATCCATCAAATTTTTCCTTGTCGCTCATATTAAATAATCCTTTCTTTGACATTATTGTTTTCATTACATTTCCAATTAGGAGCTCCAGCTGCTGTCGTTGTGCCAGAAGCTTCTCAAGATGCTCTTCCAGGGATTGTAATTCGTTAAAATCTCCTGAATCAATGATCTTCTTTATCGTATCCAGCTCCAGCCCCATCTCACGGTAGAACATGATTAGTTGAAGGCGATCAACCTCAGCCTTGCCATAGATACGGTATCCCGAAGAATTGATTCTGGCCGGCTTAAGTATTCCGATTTCATCATAAAATCGAATGGTTCTTCCACTGATACCGGCTAATTGGCTTAATTTTTTAACTGTATATTCCATTTACACCTCTGATATATTGCAATATATTATCGTTGTAAGCTTAGTCTATACCTATACGTAACGTTAATGTCAATAGTATATTTTGGATTTTTTGATTTTCCTTGAATGAAAATAGAAATTCCCAAGGTTGTACTGAAACTTTTTGTAATCTTAATCTCTGCTTTTATTGATTTTCGTACTTCATAAGTTAGTTTTTCACACATTTTTCTACTATATTGTTACCGGCAGCGGATTCGTTATAGGTATTAATTTCCAAATAAGATGGTGAATTATGATTCTTGAATTTTCATGATAGCATCTACACATGCGATTTGCTTACACACTTAAATCCAATGTGGAAATTATATTTATTATAATTCTCACTACACTCTTGAAAAGAAGTCGGTATCTATGATAAATTAATTATGTAACAATTCTATTAATTTACAATTTAATTTCATAAGATAAGGGGAATACCATGGACGAAGAATGTTTCAGTACGCAGGAATGGCATAAGAAGCAGGCAGTTGATAATTTTAACGGCACCTGGGATCTTATTGACAAGAAAGACCGGACGGAAGAAGAAAATCTAAAGATGATACATATGGCTCATGCATCCCGGTTTCATTGGGGTGTGGTCGGTACTCCTCTCGAATTAGCCCGTGGAGAATGGCAGGTATCCAGGGTCTATTCCCTGGCAGGCATGCCGGAAAGTGCTTTATATCATGCCGGACAGTCATTATCGCTCTGTGAGGCCAACAATTTTGGAGATTTTGACTTGGCCTTTGCTTATGAAGCTGTTGCCAGGGCTTATATGGTTATGAAGGATAAGAACAACATGGATGCTTTCCTGCTTAAAGCCTTAGGAGCAGGCAACCAGATCAAAAATAAAGAAGACAAGGAATATTTCCTGTCAGAATTAAAAACCATTATATTATAGCTTTATCATATTTATGATGCATTGTGTTAATTTAACAGAACGGCCTTTCACCGTATTCTGAAAATCACATATCCTAATTAACATATGAGCGGTTCCTTAATTGGAGCCGCTCATCCTTAATTACCGGCAGATCTCTTATAGATTTTTGTATTCATGAGATGCGTCGATGAATTCCAGCAGCTTCTTCTGGGCGTCCCCACTGTCAAGGATTTCACCGGCAAGCTTCACTCCTTCCTTTAAGGAAGCCGCCTTTTCCCCAACCATCAGGGCACCGGCCGCATTCAGAATGACTGCCTGCCGACGGGGTCCTTTATTCTTTCCCGAGAACACATCACGTATCATGACCGCATTCGCTTCCGGAGTTCCGGTAATGATATCCACAGCCTTGCAGCCGGTTAATCCAAGCTCTTCCGGCGTTATCTCATAGCTGGCAATATTCCCGTCCTTCAGCTCATTCACTCTCGTTCTGCCAAGAAGGGATATCTCATCCATTCCATCCTCTCCGTAGACGAATAGTGCCCTGGTATACCCCAGATCCATAGCTACCTGTGTAACCTTATCCAGTAATTCCGGCCGGTATACTCCCATCACATGCCTGGTGGCAGCCGCAGGATTGATCAAGGGTCCGATGATCGTATAGAAGATGGTCTTAATCCCCAGGTCCTTCTCCGGATGAATCATCTTCTTCATGACCGGATGGAATAAAGGAGCGTAAAGGTATGCCATTCCTACCTCTTCAATTAGTCGCTCCGCTCCCTTCGGGCTCTGATGGATCTGAATCCCCAGGGCTTCCAGTACGTCCGCACTTCCGGATAAATTGACACTGGATCTGCTGCCGGTCTTGGCAACCCTGATTCCGGCTGCCGCTGCGATAAAGGCAGATGCCGTGGAGATATTAAAGGTATTTAAGCCTCCCCCGGTCCCGCAGGTATCCATCAACTCCCCGTCCACCCTGGGTCTGACCTGGATACATATGTTTCTCATGGATCTGGCGATTGCGGATATTTCCGTCAGGCTGGGTCCCTTCATCAGCAATGCCACCTGGAAGCCCATAATCTGGACATCCGTCATCTCTCCCATATGAATCGCTTCGATGGCACCGCAAGCTTCTTCCTCATTCAGATCCTGTCCCAGGTTTAACTTCTGTAGGATACCTGATGTATTAACTGACATTTTCTATGACAGCTCCCTTCATACTTTGCACATACTCCTTCACATGGGGAACACAATCCTTCCCATATCGGGCGACGATTTTAACGATGGCGCTGCCCACGATTATTCCGTCTGCAAATGCAGCCATCCTGTTCGCCTGGTCAGGGGTCGATATTCCGAACCCGATTGCACAGGGTACCTGGGTAACCTCCCTCACCTGCCGGATCATCTCTTTTACCTCTGCTCCGATTTCATTTCGTACTCCGGTTACTCCCATGGAGGATACGCAGTAGAGAAAGCCTTCCGCCTCCCTGGCAATGGTATGGATCCGCTCTCTGGAGGTCGGAGCGATCATGGAGATGTGAGCTACCCCGTATTTCCTGCAATAAGGGAGCAGCTCCTCTCTCTCATCATACGGAACATCGGGTACGATCAGAGCATCCACGCCCGCACGCCTGCAATTATCCAGGAAACGTTCTGTTCCATAGGTATAGACCGGATTCATATAAGTCATAAAGGCTAGGGGTATATTGCATACCTTTCGTACTCTGGTTACCATATCAAAGATCCGGTCCGTGGTTGCACCGGCTGATAAGGCCCGCTCATCGGCCTCCTGGATCACAGGGCCCTCGGCAACGGGATCGGAAAATGGGATGCCAAGCTCAATAATATCCGCACCGGCTTCCGCCATACCCAGGATCAGCTGTTCCGTTACTTCCAAACTTGGATCTCCCGCCGTGATAAATGGTATAAATGCATTTCTTTTTTCAAAAGCACTGGTTATTCTATTCATACTTACCTCCGTTTCAATTTTCATTAAGCTTGGGGCGGGAATCGCCGTCAAGCGAATAATGAAAGCTTATTAATCCTGCACATTGACCCCTCTGTACCTCGCTATGGCTGCTACGTCCTTATCTCCCCGGCCGGACAGATTGATGACGATAATCCGGTCCTTATCCAGAGTCGGAGCCAGCACACGGGCATAGGCTACTGCATGTGCGCTTTCAATTGCAGGAATGATTCCCTCCGTCCTGGACAGATATTCAAAGGCTTCCACTGCCTCCCGGTCCGTAACCGATACATACTCTGCCCTCCCGGTATCATGCAGATATGCAT
>JAFADH010000216.1 GCA_023424995.1 Bacillota bacterium
TTTTCAGCAATCTATAGTATAATTATTATCAAATACAAAAGGGGAGCTCGCAATAAGCGGGCTGAGAGTAAGCTGGTTTGCTTAGACCCGAAACCTGATTTGGATAATGCCAACGTAGGGATATGCCTTGCAGAATACTGCATATATGCTTTCATGGTATATATGCAGTTTTTTTATGTGACAGATATTCGTCCGGTTAATGTGCAGGGTATTATCATTATCCGGATATATTTCAGGCTTCGGACCAGTACGGCGTTATCGAAATAGCTTTATGAATTTTCGGAAATGATTTTTCAGTTAGTGAGAGAAATGCAGGCGCAGCAGGGCAACATCAGGTCTTGTCCGTTATTGTGCAAGGAAAATCAAACCGGATAATCGGTAAAGGTACCTTCAAGAACGTTGTACCGGATAATGTAAGGATTGCTGACAGCTTATCCGATTGTATTGATGCCTGCAGATACGAATTATAGGTTAACAAGAATGGAGGATTTCTATGTTCAGCAAATGTTTTGAAAATGTACGCAATACTGTGCCCCTGGTGCACAGCATCACCAATTATGTAACGGTAAATGATGTCGCCAATATTCTTCTTGCCTGCGGCGGAAGTCCGATTATGACGGATGACACAGAGGATGTGGAGGATATAACCTCCATCTGCGGAGGTTTGAATATCAATATCGGTACTCTGAATAAGAACACCATACCGTCCATGTTTATGGCCGGTAAGAAATCCAATGAACTTGGACATAAGGTATTACTTGATCCGGTTGGCGCCGGAGCCAGTAAATTGAGGACGGAAACAGCTTTAAAATTAATGGAAGAGGTTAAGTTAGACGTTATCCGCGGGAATATCTCCGAGATAAAGACCCTTGCCTTCGGCAGCGGAAGCACCAAGGGAGTGGATGCCGATGTTGCTGATAAGGTCACGGAAGAGACTCTGGAATCAGCCGTTGCCTTCGCGAAGAATTTTGCCGCAAAAAGCGGCAGTATTATAGCGATTACAGGCGCCATCGACCTTGTAGCAGATGGGAATACCTGCTATGTAATCCGCAACGGCAGACCGGAGATGGGCAGGATTACAGGTACCGGCTGCCAGCTGTCCGGCATGATGACTGCCTTCCTTATCGCAAATCCCGGTAATGAGCTGGAAGCGGCGGCGGCTGCAGTCAGTGCCATGGGTCTTGCGGGCGAGATAGGATGGGGCTATATGCAGCCCGGTGACGGAAATTCGACCTACCGCAACCGTATCATTGATGCTGTCTATCACATGGATGGTGCCGCTTTGGACAGAGGAGCCAGGGCAGAGGTAAAATAACGGCATAGTGTTATATGGACAGGAAACCAAGGATTTCGGGAGGTAATCATGAAGCTTAATAAAAATGATCTGCTGTTGTATGCGGTTACAGACAGGTCCTGGTTAAAGAGAAAGACACTGACGGAACAGGTAGAGCAAGCCTTAAAGGGTGGGGTCACCATGGTACAATTAAGGGAGAAGGAGCTCTCGGAGGACAGCTTTCTGCAGGAGGCATTAGTCATAAAGGAGCTGTGCAGCAGGTATTGGGTCCCCTTTATAGTGAATGATAATGTAGATGTTGCTTTAAAGATAGATGCCGACGGAATTCATATCGGGCAGGAGGACATGGAAGCGGATAAGGTCCGGGAATTAATCGGCAGGGATAAAATTCTCGGGGTATCCGCCCAGACCGTAGAGCAGGCACTTCTGGCAGAGAAGCAGGGAGCGGACTACCTGGGGGTCGGAGCCGTATTCCCCACCGGGTCAAAATCGGATGCCGTGGAGGTTGATCACGGGACGCTGAAGGCAATCTGTGAAGCAGTGCATATTCCGGTAGTTGCCATTGGGGGAATTAATATTGATAATGCAGCGCAGCTGGCAGGGATCGGCATCAGCGGAATTGCCGTAATCAGTGCCATATTCGCTCAGACGGACATCACCGCAGCGGCCAGGGAATTAAAGGAATTGACGATTGCCATGGTTAAGAATGAAGTGTAATACGGTATTCGCCGTGGGAATAGAAAAGAATGAATGAGATAAAGGATTGGAGATTGCCATGAAGACAGCATTAACCATTGCAGGCAGTGATTCCGGCGGAGGAGCCGGGATACAGGCAGATATTAAGACAATGACGGCCCATGGGGTATATGCCATGAGTGCCATAACAGCCCTTACGGCGCAGAATACCACCGGTGTGACGGGAATTATGGAGGTGTCTCCTGAATTCCTTGGAGAACAGCTTAAGGCCGTATTCACCGATATCTATCCGGATGCCGTGAAGATCGGCATGGTAGCCTCCGGAGGGCTGATCAGGGTAATTCATGAGATGCTTATACAATATAAGGCAAGGAATATCGTAGTCGACCCGGTTATGGTGGCCACCAGCGGATCAAGGCTGATCAGTGAGGAAGCGATTGATATATTGAAAGAATGCCTGCTTCCCCTGGCGACCCTGCTGACACCGAATATCCCTGAGGCGGAAGTATTGTCCGGAAGGTCTGTGAAGACAGCAGAGGATATGATAGCGGCAGCCGGACAGATCAGTGAGACCTATCACTGTGCGGTATTATGCAAGGGAGGGCATCAGCTGAATGATGCCAATGATCTCCTTTATCACGAAGGCAGCTATCGGTGGTTTCAGGGTAAGCGGATCGATAATCCCAATACCCATGGGACAGGCTGCACTCTGTCCAGTGCGATCGCCTCCAATCTGGCTAAGGGTGATAAGCTTGATACAGCTGTAGAGAAAGCAAAAAGATATATCTCAGGTGCACTGGAGGATATGCTGGATCTTGGCAGGGGCAGGGGTCCCATGAATCATGCCTTTGCCATTAAAGGCGAGTATTGATAAATTCTATGAAGGGAATTGCACATGGCTTTGCGGGGTACGTGAAGCTGTGAAGAGAGGAAAGTTTAAGAAAGGGTACAGGACAGATATGAAACATAAGGGAACCTCGTTATACAATAACGGATTGATATGGTTTGGGGCAGCTGTCTCCATAGCGGAGATTCTGACCGGAACTTATTTTGCGCCACTTGGCTTTTTAAAGGGTCTGGCTGCCATATTGATCGGACATATCATCGGCTGCGGCATGTTCTTTCTGGCAGGCATCATCGGAGCCGGAACCGGGAAAAGTGCTATGGAGACTGTTAAGATAAGCTTCGGACAGAAAGGGAGCGTCTTATTCTCGGTATTAAATATTATCCAATTAATCGGCTGGACCTCCATCATGATCTACGATGGTGCTCTGGCTGCCAATGAAATTATAAAATCCGGTGCCTGGGTATGGTGCCTGGTCATCGGCATATTAATTATATTATGGATATGGATAGGCATTACCGATCTTGGCAAGCTTAATACAATTGCCATGGCGGCATTATTTATACTGACACTGGTCCTGTGCCGTGTGATCTTTTTCGGTGATGCCGCTGTGACACTGTCCGGAGAAAGCATATCCTTCGGTGCCGCGGTGGAGCTTGCGGTTGCCATGCCGTTATCCTGGCTTCCGCTGATCAGCGATTATACGAGGGAGGCGGAGAAGCCCCTGGGAGCGACCCTGGTAAGTACGGTGGTATACGGGCTGGTAAGCTCCTGGATGTATGTTATCGGAATGGGAGCGGTATTATATACCGGTGAATATGATATTGCAAAGATTATGGTGAAGGCAGGGCTGGGATTCTTCGGGCTGATTATCGTGATATTCTCCACAGTGACCACCACCTTTCTGGATGCTTATTCCGCCGGTGTCTCCTCCGAGACGATCTCTAAGAAGATGAACAGCAGACGGATTGGAATTATTGTTGCCATAGCAGGTACGGCAGCTGCGATTTTATTTCCCATCTATGATATTACGGACTTTCTGTATCTCATCGGTTCCGTATTCGCACCGATGATTGCGATTATGATTGCGGATTATTTTATTCTTAAGTGCGATAGCAGTGAGTCCGGTTTTAATTGGAAGAATCTCCTCCTCTGGTTGGCAGGCTTCCTGCTGTATCGTTTCCTTTTGACCCTGGATATCCCTGTCGGCAACACACTGCCGGACATGGTGATCACCATTGCGCTCTGCCTGACGGTTCATGGCATTCAAAAGAGTATAAAAAGCAGGAGAGCATAATAAATACGAGTCATTAACCTGGCACGCCAGCCGGCTGATCAAACAGGAATGGTATTTTCCTCTGCCATGGCATAGTATCACGTCCCACAGCTATGATATTCCGGTTTCCGAATCCGGTTCATACTGTTTGAATACTTTACCCAGCAGATAAGAATTACAATAGGCGATAAAGGAAAAGCCGATGAGCAGCATGAATACCTTGCCGGGCGGGAAGATATACAGAATACCCGCCGCGATGAGATGGATCAATAGAAGAAAGACGGTGGTCCGCCGGTTGGTCAGTGCAATATAGAATGCATTCCGCAGAGTCCGGCGGAAGCTGTTCTGAAACCGTGCCATCAGCGGAAAGACATAGATCGTGATGATAATCATGATGACCAGCAGGAGAATAAGCAGCACCACAATAATTCCTGCCAGGATTCCCTCCATGGCATTCCAGAAAGCAAGATTGAATATTAATAACAGGATGACCGCTGCCAGCAGCAGGAAGGTAAGTAAGGCTTGTACGAACATTTCCTTCATATGCCGGAAGAATTTACGGATCAGATATCCGTGTTCTCCCCTGGTTTCCCGCATTATGACCTGATACAGTGCAGCCACTGCGGGGCCGATGGTTATGACAGGCAGGCAGCAGAGGAGGAAGATAATATTCAAGGCAATAAACTGGACGGTAGTTGTCATAAAATCCATGAATGGACTGTTTATATTAAATCTCATAGCAGGCTCACTTCTTTCAATGTGATATATTAAAAACACTTTTATATAAGGTATAATTAAAAATTCTGTAAAAAACCATTCTAAGGCACGATCATCTAAATATGTGATTTACCATGATCTCATATCCGTTATATCAACTCTGTTACATCAATGGCTTTTGTATGACAAAAAAGTTAGATATGGAACACATTTCTATTTTATCCGTTAAAAAACCACCCGATTCTTCAAAAATTGAATTAATCTTATATATCTTACAAATAATAATCTACATAAAAAAGTAGAGGTATCATGCAACTGATTTTAGATATTTTTACAGAAAATCAGTAAACAACCAAAAATCGTTGATAAGCAGGTAGGATTTTCGATGTATTTTGTCAATGTATTTTCTTATATCATAATGTAAGATCTTGAATGGTTAGTTCTTGAAAGGGGCTGGATACGGCATGGCAAAGCAAGGCAATTCAACAAGGTTACATAAGAGGAAAAAAAGCCTGGAAGGAAAAAAGATGTTCCTGTTGATCCTTCCGTTCTTAATATTAAGCTTTTTATTCTCTTATTATCCGTTACATGGATGGATCTATGCATTATATGATTACAGGGCGCCGCTCAAATTATCCCAGACAGAATTCGTGGGGTTAAAATGGTTTAAAGCCCTATACAGCAATCCGACACAGGTGAAGCAGCTTTTAGTTGTACTTAAGAATACCTTTGCCATGAGTTTTTTAGGTATCGCAACCTCCTTCCTGCCTGTATTATTTGCGATCTTCTTAAGTGAGATCAAGAGCAAATGGTTTAAAAATGTAGTGCAGACCCTGACCACTCTTCCTAACTTCATCAGCTGGACTCTGGTGTATGCCGTGGCCTTCAGCTTGTTCTCAACCACAGGCATGGTTAATTCCGTATTACAGCAGTTAGGCTTTATCGATGCCCCCCTTAAATTCCTGGACAGCAGTGAGCATGTATGGCTCAGCATGATATTATGGAGCACCTGGAAGGGCCTGGGCTGGGGCGCCATCATGTATCTGGCGGCCATCTCCGGTATCGACCAGGAGATGTTTGAAGCAGCCAGAGTGGATGGTGCGGGAAGATTCGCCATCATCCGGAAGATCATGATACCCTCCCTGATGCCTACCTATCTGGTTATGCTGATGTTTACCGTATCCAATATCCTGTCCAATGGTATGGACCAGTATTATGTATTCCAGAACTCCTTTAACAAGCAAAGTATCCAGGTGCTGGATCTGTACGTATATAACATCGGTATGACGGGCAGAAGCCTATCCCTTGCAACTGCAATCGGTATTCTGAAAAGCCTGGTCAGCCTGACGCTGTTATTCTTTGTTAACTTTGCTTCGAAGAAGACCAGGGGAGAAAGCATCATATAAGGAAAGTAAACCTGCAGTACATGCAGATTTACCTTTAACAGAACGCTTTGACTGAGAGAGAAGCAAGCCGGCTCCACCGGGCCGACCTCTAACAAAAGCTGCAAGAAAGGTGTGGTTCGTGGATGAAAAGAAAAAAACACAGAACGAAGGGTGATATTGCCTTCTATATCGTTAATTATACAATATTTACAATATTTACTTTGATCTGCTTCTATCCGTTTTATTATCTGATTATCAATTCCATCAGCTCCAATGAGCTGAGTGCCAACGGTTATATTAATCTGATACCGAAGCAGATCCATCTTCAGAATTATGTGGATGTATTCCAGCTGAGCGGACTTGCCAATGCTGCTGTTGTGTCCGTAGCAAGAACCGTAATAGGCACCGCGTTCACGGTAATGGCTTCCGCATTCCTGGGATTTATGTTCACACAGCAGAAGATGTGGCACAGAAGATTGTGGTACCGTGCCATAATTATCACCATGTATTTCAGCGCCGGCTTAATTCCTATGTTCATGACCATGAAGGCCCTGCACCTGACGAATTCCTTCTGGGTATATATAATCCCGGCAATCGTTCAGCCTTTTAATATCATCATGGTCAAGACCTATGTGGAGTCCATACCCGCCTCCCTTCAGGAAGCGGCGGAGGTGGACGGTGCCGGAGTCCTGACCAGGTTTTTTAAGATCATACTTCCTACAAGTACGCCCATATTGGCCACGATCGCCATATGGGCAGCGGTGGGACAGTGGAATTCCTTCCAGGACACACTGATCTATATTACCGATCAGAAGCTCTATTCCCTGCAATATCTTCTGTACACCTATATTAATCAGGCCAGCTCTCTGGCATCCCTTATAAAATCATCCGGCAATCTCTCGGCGGTTGCCAGCCTGGTAACCATGCAGACACCAACATCGATCCGGATGACCATATCCGTAATTGTTGTCTTGCCCATTTTATTTATTTACCCCATGTTCCAGAGATACTTTGTAAAAGGTATCATGATCGGAGCAGTGAAGGGTTGAGGACGAAATTTTTTATTTTATATAAAAAATTTAAATGAATGTAAAGGAGGATTTACGATTGAAAAAAAGAAATTTGATGAAAACAGCCTTAAGCGTTATACTCAGTATATCGGTCCTGGCAGCGCTGCTAAGCGGATGTGCTAAGAACGATGGGAATAACAATACGGCTACGGTAACACCCGGGGGAGCAACTGACACACCAGGCAACACAGATGCTGATAAATATAAAGAATTTATTACCATCGATGTATTTGACAGTCAGGCAAACTTCCAGGGTATCCAGTCAGGCTGGTTTGCAAAAGTAGTAAAGGATAAATTTAACATGGAATTAAATATTATCGCACCGAATGTCGCAGGCGGCGGAGATACCCTGTATCAGACGCGTTCTGCCAACGGCAATCTGGGTGATTTGATCCTTACCAATGCGGACCAGGGAAGATTAAAGGACTTGGTAACGGCAGATCTGGTTCTTGATCTGACGCCTTATATCAGTAACTTGGAGAATCTCCAGGATCGTATGGCTGCGATCCAGAATACCAGTGCACTTGCAGACAAAGAAGGATTATGGGCCGTTCCCAGCCAGACCTCATTGCTTTCCGCAACAGAACCGACGGAAGCAACCGACCCTACCAATGCACCCAGTATCCGCTGGGACCTGTATAAGCAGATAGGCTATCCTGAGATCGATACGTTGGAGGATTTACTGCCGGTATTGGAGCAGATGCAGGAGGCTGCCGGGACAAGCACCTCCGGCAAGAAGGTATATGCCTTCTCCTTATTTAAAGACTGGGACGGAGATATCATGCAGAATGCGGGAGCATTACCTGCATTATACGGTTATAACCCTCAGGGCTTCGCCTTATATGATGCGGCGGGAAACGATATCCAGAGCATGATCGACAGCGAATCCTTATATATCAGAAGTCTTAAGTTCTTATTCACGGCAAACCAGATGGGGCTTGTAGATCCCGAATCCACAACCCAGAATTTCGATACGCTGGCTGCCAAGTATACCGACGGAGCGATTCTCTACTCCTTATGGCCTTGGTTAGGAGCAGGATATTATAATACGGCTGAGAACACATCAGCGGGTAAGGGCTTTGCATCTGCGACTCTCCAGGACGGCAAGTACCTGTGCTGGGGCAACACGCCCTTAGGCTCCAATACCTTCACCGTCATGATCGGCAGCAAGGCCAAGGATCCCCAGAGACTGGCAGATTTCATTGACTGGCTGTATTCACCGGAAGGCATCACCATGTCGGCGACCCAGACCGGCGGCAAATGCGGTCCGGAGGGCCTTACCTGGGAGATGAAGGACGGCAAGCCGGTTCTTACGGAATTCGGCAAGAAGGCCTTCATAGAAATCGACCAGAACCTGGTAGTTCCCGAAGAATGGGGTACGGGCACCTGGAAGGACGGTATCTCCGCCCTGAATTACCAGACCGTCGGTATCACCGAGAAGAATCCGGAGAACGGAATGGATTATAACTATGCATTATGGGATGACTATATCACCCTGACGCAGACGTCCCTTGCCAAGGATTGGTCGGAGCACAATGACAGCTACCTCAGGGCAATCGAATTCTTTAAGGATAAAGACAGGATCGCTGTTGTTCCCGGTGTGCCATTTGTTGCACAGGATTATACTACAGATATCAGTGCAATTAAGGAACAATGCAAGCAGATCATCGTCCAGTACTCCTGGCAGATGGTATTCGCCAAGAATGAAGCGGAATTCAACAAGCTTCTGAAGGAAATGCAGGATACCGCCCTTGGTTTAGGATACGAGCAGGTATTTGAAATCGATAAGAAGAACTGTGAAGACAGAAAT
>JAFADH010000235.1 GCA_023424995.1 Bacillota bacterium
GAATTACGATGAGCTCGCTCTTGGAGGCTTGGGTAATACGGGCTGTAAATACTCTAATTGCTTCCTGTTTCATATTAAATCCCCAATCTTCCCGGTATTATAGCTGTAATTCCATGCGGCTGCTGTCTCGTAAGAAACTATCCGTATCCGCCTGACAGCATGCCTGCTTCTAACGGTCGGATTAAGGATTCTGCAGCAGTGTCAATATGGTCTGGGGCCTCTGGTTTGCCTGTGCCAGCATGGCTGTACCTGCCTGGGCAAGTACATTCTTCTGGGTGTAGTTCGCCATCTCCTCCGCCATATCCACATCTGAGATACGGGATAAGGATTCCGTCATGTTCTCCGAGGTGGTATCCAGGTTGGAGATGGAGTGCTCCAGGCGATTCTGGTAAGCACCCAGCTTGGAACGGATGGAGGATACCAGGTTAATGGCATCGTCCAGGGTGGAGATCGCTTCCTGTGCACCATCGGCGGTTCCGATATTAACCTTGTCAATTCCAAGGGTTGCCGAGTTGACCTTGGGAATACGAACCGACATGATCTGCCCCTCGTTAGCTCCTATCTGGAGATCCATGGGCCCTGCATCAAGCACGGAGATACTCACTGTCTCATCAGTGCCCGCTGTTGCAATACCCACATCAGGATCATCGATGGCATAATCATCGAATACGTCTCCCACCGTACCCGGCTCAATCTCAACTATCATCTCAAAATTGTTCCGGTCCGTAACGGTGACCCGGTTGCCTGTGATGGATATGGTCGCTGTTGTATTAAATCCGGTGGAGATACCGGCCTTAGCATCGAATCCGGTTGTACTGACCTTTGACGCGGATAACCCCAGCAGATTCGCCAGGTCCGGATTGTCACAATAGATTTCAATCTTCTGGTTCGAGCCGTAATCGCTTGACACAAAGGCAAGGCGTGTATCCTCCGCCCATGCGACACTTTCATAGCCCGCCAGTTCCCGGCTGCCCGTCGTATTGGTCAGGGAGTCGGTTGCAAATACACTGACACCTACCGCATCACCCGCATCCCTTATCTTGGTAAATACCTCATCCAAGGTATCTCCTTCATTTATTGTAATTGATTCACCGTTAATATTAATGGAGCCCGCCTCGGCAGCGGTGATGGTCACAGCGGTAGCATCTCCGGTAAAGGCCGCCTCCGCACCGATTAGTACCGCCTGTCTTGCATCCTGTGTAACTGTGACGGTATAATCTCCTATACTGACTGTATCCGATAAGGATACCAGATTAACATTATTATTGCTGGAGTAGGACTTCCTGTCGATATTGCCGTCCAGCAGGGTCATGGTATTAAATTCCGTTGTCTCAGAGATACGGTTTATCTCTGCATTCAACTGATCGATCTCCGCCTGGATCGCTTCTCTGTCCTCAGCGGTATAGATCCCATTGGCTGATTGTACGGCCAGCTCTCTCATTCTTTGAAGCATGGCTTCTACTTCAATCAATGCACCCTCCGCGGTCTGGATAACAGAGATGCCGTCGGAAGCATTCCTGGAGGCCTGTTCAAGGCCGTTGATCTGTGTTCTCATCTTCTCCGATATGGCAAGTCCTGCGGAGTCATCCGCCGCACTGTTGATCCGAAAACCGGAGGATAATCTCTCCAGGCTGGAATCCAGTGCATTATTCGTTTTTCCTAATTGGTTATTTGCCTTTAATGCTGAAATATTATGATTAATTCTCATATATTCTGAATCCTTTCTGTTCCGGTCATCATTCTCCTCCGTGAACTGATGATACCCTTGATATGATAATTATTATATTAATAAATCAGCAACCTCCATGTAGCCGAATTTCATTATAATTAGGATATTGTTTTCTCTGCAGCAGCTTTCTCCGCTGACCGTATTGTGAATATAAATGCTTTTGCAATCCTGTACAAGGTGCGCTCGGTTTCCCCTCTTCGGTCAGAGGCTGCGTCCGCCGTATTCGATGTATTATAACCGTAGGTATCCGCTTCCTTATGCTGCAGGCAATAATCCAGCTGCTTTATATCAACATCGGATTCTGCTGCCGCTTCTTCCAGCCGGTCCGTATATTGCTTCAGCTCCTCCAGGCCGTACCGGCTGTCGCCGGTAATTAAGCCGGCCAGGGATTTGCCCTTTAAGTCAAAATCTGCCTTGATATTGCCCAGCTGCTCTGACCAGACCGTGACGGCTGCTTTACCCGAGGCCTGCGTCCCCCGGAGTATGGTAAGATTTATGTTCGTTATTCCCGATTCCGTCTCAATGGGAATTACATAATACTCTTTCTCTGCCAATGCCTTAAGAAATGTCATCTGCTGTCCGATATTCTTTAACTCGGCCAGGGTCGTACGGTCAAGCTTTCCTTCCGAATAAATCTGTTTCAAGGCAGCACCGGCATCTGCTTCCATCTGTGAGTACCGCTCATTCATGGACTGCATGTCATATATTGTATCGGATAGATCGTTCAGTTCCTTTAGATTGTCCTCAGATTTTTCGATTATTTTTTCATCCCGGAGTTTGAAATAACGCTTAATTGCAGATTCTCCTCCGCTTAAAACCTGGTTAGCCAGCATGATATTCGCCGGCGTTCCGGGCATCTGATAATCATTCAAAAAACGGATGGCTTGCTCTGCGGTCCTGCACAGCTCCCTGACCTCCTGTACCCTCTGTGCATATATTGTATCCGGTTCCTGCATCTGTGTGTTTTCCTTCTGCAGTCCGTTATTCTGCAAATCGGCGTTCCGCAATGTACTCTCCTGCGAATCGGAGCTCTGCAGCTGCCGCAGCAGCTTCTCCGCCGGAAGCTCTCTGATACATTCCCAGACGCTCTGTCCTTCTGTCCTCTGATGAGACAGTAATGCCATCTGACCGGGCGAGGATATCTCCTCCATAATCTCCTTTAATATCCGGTCCATATATTCCGTCTGCTCTTCGATCCGAGCCTGCTGTGCCTGTTCCTCGGTCTGCCGTTCACTGCCCTTTTGATTAGATGCCGCCGTGAAGCCGCTTAGCTGACCGGCAATGGATTCCTTCTCTCCGGTGAGACCCTGGAGCAATCCGAATTCATCACCCACAAGGGTGTCCACCCGGCCACGTCTGCCGGTCTGTACCGCGGTAAGCAGGTGCTCCAGCGTAACCTCCCGGCCGGCCTTGATTACGGCGCCAAGCACCGCCCCATCGGACTTCTCCACGTTATAGAGCAGCCGGTAGATTCCGATATATTCCCTTCTCTCCTCCGCTGTAATCCCTTCGGTTTTCTCCAACTGGCGGAGATAGGTGCTGAACCTGTCCTCCGTCGTGATACCCTGCTTCTCCTTTATGTTATCAATCAGTTTGTTCAATTCACTGACCGGCATATCCAGCGGATTGATACCCTCCTTAATCATCCGGACGGTAACTCCCGGATGCAGATTCTTAAGCAGAGTGTTCACCTGCAGGTCATATGCCTTAACCTGATTGACGGTTTCCTGCGTGATATCCATCTGATTATATCCTAGAATTCTTACCGCCCTCTGATTCTCAGGGGTAGTATCAATATTTAATTCCCGCAGCAGAGAATCCATATTTACAAATGCCTTCTTAATGGAATCCCCGTATTCCCTGTTGGGAATCGTCATCAGCGTCTCATATGCTTCTCCCGCTTTATCAAGCTTAGTCTGAAGTGAAAGGCCTTCTCCCAGCAGACCGAGAACCGTTGCCTCACTGCGCTGTGCTAATGTACTTCCCAGAATAAAAGCCGGTATGTATTTTAATTGTTCAATGCTTCGGGTTGTCTCTCTTAAGGTCTGCAGGGAAGCCTCTGAAACCTCCGCATCTGCTTCCTTCAGATATTGTCCGTAGTAGTTCTCCTCCAGCTTCCTTAACTCTTCCACTACCCTGCCAAGCTGCTGTGTCTCTACCTTAAAGCCCTTTCTTTCCAGCCGGGCCGCTGCTTCCAGGGTCATCCTCAGACGGATTTCCTCCAGCTGTCTCCGTGCCTTGATTTCTTCATAGGATTGCCCGGCCGCTTCCCCCTCCTGAGACCCGTCAGACTCCTCCTTACTATCAATGCTGCCCGATTGTGCCGCTCTCACTTCTTCTTCCGTATGGGTATTTACCGGCAGAAGTTCCTGGTCTGCGGATAATTTCTCATCTGTTTCCGCGGTATGCCGTATTCCCTTTTGTTCCTGCAGCCCTATCAGGTTCTTAATCGTTAATTCTTCTCCGGTCCTGACCGCCTCCGATACTGTCTCAGGCCGGATGGACTTAAGGTCTGTGACAATCCGTTCCGCTTCATTCCTTAACGGAATTAACGGAACCTCAGCCGGAGACAGTCCTTCCTGTATCCCTGCCAGCAATTTATTCAATATATCATTTCCATTGGCAGAGGTCTTTAACTCCTCCAACTGCGTCTTATAGGTCAAGGTCTCAGGAGTAAGCGCAAGCCCGTTCTCGACCAGCCATCTTGCATCACCCAGAGTGTCTTCGGTTACATCAAAGCCCGCCTCCTTAATGATCTCCCGTACCTGTCCCTGCAGATCGCTCCAGGTCTGGCTCGACAGCTCCCTGAGATTAATGGTTGTACCGCTGTATAATGCCTTATATATGTTCGTTACCGTAGGCTCCGCATCTCTGGCTATCAGATAATGCATCGCCTTATCATCAAGCTTTGTCAGAGTCATGCCGAACTCCATGGCTCTGGCAACTCTTGAGACATTCTCTAAAGCAGCCGGAAGATTCTCCTCCTTCAGGCGTTTCATGATATAACTATCTGTCATATGGCCATATGTATGTGCATTATCCGCCGGGAGTACACCGGAACTTCCGTTCCTTCCTTGGCCGGTATTACGGCTCTCCCTTGTCCCATCATTTTTAATGCGGCTTAATGCATGATGTAAGCCCTGCACCGTATAATTATCAATTGCAAAGCCTTCCTCTTCCAAGAGCTCACAGTCCAGTTCCGTGAGCCTGGAAGCGATCCCCTCCAGATATTCCTTCGTATCCTTATATACCGCATCCTTCTCTGTCTTCTGCGCGGCTTTTTCTTTCTTCGTCCGAATCGTCTCCCAGTCCGTATCTTTTACCATGGCAGCCTTAAAGGACCGCAGACTGGAAAGGCTTCCTTCCAGAAGCTTTAACTCTATTTCTTTCCTGGACATCTTAACCACCTCGAAGGTCTTAACATCCCCGGGCTTCACATTCGGCAGCATACTCCCGGAAGCAGATACCTTTTGCCCATAAAAATCAAGAGTTACCAGCTCCCCCACAGAAACCACCGTTCCTGTTATCTGCCTTCCCTCTTTAAAAACAGACAATCCATTATTCCCTTTGTTCTTCTCAATTACACTCTGACCGTTGGACAGCTTATCCGATCTGCGTCCGGAATCTGCTGTTAATATACTATATTTCATGCGTTGAACCATCCTTAATCAACCACTGGCTTGGTCTTATAAAACAGCTGTTTTTCTACTGGGTTTATACTTGTATTTCGGATATTTTCATAAAAAACTTAACATTGAACTTCTTACCGCCAGCCAGTACGAATAAACATGAATTAACAGTGGAATAACCTTTAGGAGTATCGATGAAAAAAAGAATATTCAGCATAGTATTAATCATTATCCTGCTGATTACCTCACTATCCGGCTGCAGCATCCTGAAATCCCTGGGAAATCGTCAGGTAAGCTTCGATGCCTTTCTTAACGATATCTTTGTATCCGAGGTACAAGCGGATTCCATATCTCTCAACTACTCCCTGGCCGAACCGGAAAACTACGGAATCACACCAAAGAAGGCTACCCTCGGTGAATACAGCATAAATCACATGATTCAGGATCTGTCCCAATATGAGAATTATCTGGCCCGTCTTGAATCCTATAATTATACGAAGCTGACTCCCGAGCAGCAGCTCACCTATGACATATTGAAGAATTATCTGAAGCAATATCTTGAATTAGGAAAATACACCTATTACAGTGAATGCCTGGGACCTACCACCGGTATTCAGGCACAGCTGCCTATTCTGCTTGCGGAGTTCAGCTTTGATGATAAAGAGGATATTGAGAATTATCTGGAATTACTGCCCTGCGTGTATGACTATTTTAAAGACATCGCCCAATACGAACGGGAGAAGTCCGAGCAAGGGTTATTTATGAGGGATGCGGTCGCCGATCAGATCATTAATCAATGCAAAGCCTTTATTGCCGCTCCGGAGAAGAATTTCCTCATACAGTATTTTAATGAAAAGATCTCCGGATATAAAGGGCTGAGCAAGAAAGAGATATCTTATTATAAGGCGGAGAATAAAGAGGCGGTTTTAAACTATGTCATCCCTGCCTACCGGCTTCTGATCGATACATTGACCGAATTAAAGGGCACCGGCACCAATGAAGCCGGTCTGTTTTACTACCCTGAGGGCCGGGATTATTATGCAAGTCTGGCCAAATATAAGACCGGCTCCGCCAAGAGCATGGAGGGAATTATAGAATTACTGGATGAAGCCATCGGCAGAGGTATCATAAAGATAACCTCCCTCACCATGTCGGACCCGACCCTGCTCAATAAGTATCTGGCCTTTACTTCCTTCCCGATAACCGACCCCCAGGAGATCATTCAGGATTTAAAAGCTGATATTGAGAAGGACTTCCCGGCAGCTGTGGCTGTGAACTGCAAGATAAAATACGTCCCGGATTCCTTATCCGCTTATCTGAGTCCGGCCATGTACCTCATCCCGCCCATTGACAGCTACATGGATAACAATATCTATATTAACGGAAATGATGAACAGACCCTTTCCATGATTTATACCACTGTGGCTCATGAAAGCTATCCCGGTCACCTGTATCAGTGTGTGTATTTCCGGAACCGTAATCCGGCGCCGATCCGTAACTTACTCAGCTTTATCGGATATGACGAGGGCTGGGCAACCTATGTGGAGATGTACTCCTACCATATATCAGGAATAGACAGTGTACTGGCCGATTTCCTGGAGGCGAACAATGTGGTCATCCTGTGCATGTATGCCCGTACCGATATCGGAATCCATTATGAGGGCTGGACCAGGGATCAGGTTGTAGCATATGTCACCAATTTTATCGGGGATGAAGCGGTCGCTGACGAGATTTATGATACTCTCCTGGAAGAACCGGCCATCTATCTCCCGTACGCAGTCGGTTATCTTGAGATAATGGAGCTCAGGGCTCAGGCAGAGAGAACCCTGGGAGATGATTTTGTCGTAAAGGATTTTCATAAATTCTTACTGGACATCGGACCTGCCCAGTTTGGAATCATTGATAGTTATATGAAAATTAATTATTTGAAATAATTCCTATACCTGCACATTAATCTGTTTTAAAGTAAGAAATATACCCTTATGTATTTCTATATCTATTCCTGACTATATGAAAGCAGCCGCATTTCCCCGCCTGCCGGCTCCGGTATTACTTTTTGGTCCCGGAGCAAATACGGATTATGCGCTTGTTTTCTACTCCCGGCTATACCATGTCAGGAATAAGCATATTAATATTTCTTTCCATACTTCAGCCTATTGCATACCATTAATTTGTTGTTTAAAAACACCCTGGGACTTGATTCTACATATTTGAAGCAATATACAAGCCTGCACGGTTAATACCGGTGCAGGCTTGTATATTGTCTGATTTACTTCTTCTTATTGGATCTCTGCTCCTGAGGGCATGGGCTTCTCAGGAACCATAAGCGCCAGGTTGCCCTCCGCATCCTCCGCACAGAGCAGCATTCCTTCCGACAGCATACCGGCCAGGGTCGCAGGCTTAAGATTTACCACCACCATGACCTTCTTACCCACCATCTCAGCGGGAGTATAATGGGCCTTTATTCCTGACACGATCTGCTTAACCGAAGACCCTATTTTGACCTGGGAGCATAGAAGCTTCTTGGACTTTTTAACCTCTTCGCAGGCGATAATCTCCCCGATCTGGAACTGCAGCTTGGCAAAATCCTCATACGTAATCTCAGCCTTAGCTTCAATATCTATAACTTCCGTATTCCCTGCGCTGTCCTCATTCGCTTTATCCGCAGCTGCCGCCCCATCTGCCGCGGGTACTGCAGCTTCGGCCGCTTCCCCGGATACCTCCACTTTATCAAGAACCTCCTTCAAGTCAAGCCGTGCAAATAATATCTCCGGTGTCTCGGTTACTTTATTACCGTCGGGATACAGGCCGTAGCTTGACAGCTCCTCAATTGTCCTGGCTCCGGTATTCAGCTGAGCGAAAATCTTCGCCGCCGTCTCCGGCATAAAGGATTCCAGCAGGCTCGCACCGATGCAGATGCTCTCCGTCAGATTATAAAGCACTGTCTCCAGACGATCCTTCCTGCTCTCATCCTTAGCCAGTATCCAGGGCATGGTCTCGTCGATGTATTTGTTACATCGCTTGAACAGGGTGAAGATTTCACTGATGGCGTCCGCCACGCGAAGCTTCTCCATCCTGGCAGTTACCTTGCCTGCGGTCTCCAGCGCCAGCGTCTTTAATTCCTCATCCACCGGTTCTGCTGTCTTACCGTTCCTTACGGTACCGCCAAAATATTTATTGCTCATGGATATGGTCCGGTTAACCAGATTGCCCAGTGTGTTGGCAAGGTCGGAATTAATCCGCTCCACCAGTAGCTCCCAGGAGATAATTCCGTCATTGTCAAAAGGCATCTCATGCAGCACGAAGTACCGGACCGCGTCCACACCGAACAGCTTCACCAGGTCGTCGGCATAGAGCACATTGCCCTTGGATTTGCTCATCTTATCCCCGGCATTCCCCTGCAACAGCCAAGGGTGTCCGAATACCTGCCTGGGCAGCTCCACATCAAGTGCCATAAGGATGATCGGCCAGTAGATGGTATGGAAGCGGATAATATCCTTTCCGATCAGATGCAGATCAGCCGGCCAGTACTTCTTAAACTGCTCGGTGCTGTTGCCGTCCGCATCATAGCCGATGCCGGTGGTATAGTTGCTTAGGGCATCCAGCCATACATACACCACATGCCTGTCGTCAAAGTCTACCGGAATGCCCCACTTAAAGGAGGTACGGGACACGCACAGGTCCTGAAGTCCCGGAAGGAGAAAGTTGTTCATCATCTCGTTCTTCCTGGATTCCGGCCGGATGAATTCCGGATGGGTATTAATGTGCCCGATCAGCCGGTCCGCATATTTGCTCAGCTTTAAGAAATATGCCTCTTCCTTGGCAGGCTGGACCTCTCTGCCGCAATCAGGACATTTGCCGTTCACCAGCTGGGAGGAGGTGAAGAAGGATTCACAGGGAGTACAGTACATCCCTTCGTAATGTCCCTTATAGATATCACCCTTCTCATACAGCTTCTTAAATATCTTCTGGACCTGCCTCTCATGATCCGCATCCGTGGTACGGATGAATTTATCATAGGAGGTGTTCATCAGATCCCAGATATCCTTGATCTGTCCCGCTATCCTATCCACGAACTCCTTCGGTGTAACCCCGGCTTCCGCCGCCTTTAATTCAATCTTCTGTCCATGCTCATCGGTTCCGGTCTGGAAGAACACATCATATCCTTCATACCGCTTAAAGCGGGCGATGCTGTCCGCCAATACGATCTCATAGGTATTGCCGATATGGGGCTTACCGGAGGTATATGCAATTGCTGTTGTAATGTAATATGGTTTCTTACTCATTCAAAACATCCCTTTCCTTCTTCTATTATTCTTGATCTTAATCTGCAGAGGTACTTACGGGCACGCACGCTTATCTCTATGCGGCGGCTTCGAAATTCTGTCCGATCGTGTTCTTTACGACGGCTGTCATACTCTTAAAGGTATTATACACATTAGCGCATAAAAAATCTCCCATCCTTAAATCACTTTAAAGACGAGAGGAACTCCCGTGGTACCACTTTAATTCATCCTTATCTCACGATAAAGATCTCACCCGCTGCAAGAACTTGCTTTATAACTTAACCTGCTTCCATAAGAAGTTCCGACAGCTTAGCATCATAACGGTTGCTTCCGTCGCAGCCTGAGATTTATCGGGATACCGTATTTCCCTTTTACTGATCGCATATTATGAACAACATCCGGACATAGCATATGCTTTAGATAAATCCTCGGTGCGCAGCTCCAAGACCATCTTCAGCCGCTTTCCTGATCTCCCCTTCTCAGCTTACCGGGGTTCTCTGTCAACCGTTCCACAGCTTACTCTTCTTTTCATTGCCTTTATTCAGTATGTATGACAAAGTATACCATGGAGCTTTTGCTTTGTCAAAGGCTTCCTTGTATTGCTTTTTAAGGATAATTTATATATAGTGTAACTATTATGAATTAAAATTATTAAACTTAATTATTTCTTAAAGCATTATCATTATTATTATGGTATAATAATGTAAATTCTTTACAGATTATTAACATACCTGAAAGGAAGCTTTACATGAAACAGACCGAATCCCCGTTAACGAAAAATATTCCCATACTCCTTCTCTATATAAGTGCTTTCCTGATCCTTCTGTTATCCTCCTGCAGTAATGACAGTGCGAAAGCGCCGCTTAATAATCATTTGCAGGTTACAGATGCCCCTCCCGCCGGGCAGCCTGTGACAGACGATGGGAAAGCACCCTCCTCCCCTCCTGGTCCCGATGACACGGGGGAGATTGGTACGGATACGGAGGAGACCGGTGCCGAAGAAGTATTTGCATGGATTGATTCCAATGGGACAACCCTGGATACCCGAATTCAGGCTCCGGAGGGTTATTCCCGTATCCCTTCCGATTCCTCCGAGCTGACCGGTTTTATACGCGGTCTTCCTTTAAAGGAGGACGGCAGTCAGGTCATGCTGTATAACGGCCTGGAAAAGCTTGCGCAGGACAGTCATGCGGCTGTATTTGACCTGGACATAGGAGACCGGGACCTGCAGCAATGCGCGGATTCCGTAATTCGTATCTATGCGGAATATTATTGGTCCGTCGGTGCTTATGAAAGGATCGCTTTCCATCTGACCAACGGCTTCCTGATGGAATATACCAAATGGCGGGAGGGCAGCCGGCTAGCGGTGAACGGCAATGACGTCCGCTGGAATAAAACCTCCGACTATGACGCTTCCTATGATTCCTTCCGACGCTACCTGAACATGGTATTTGCATATGCCGGCACCCTTTCGCTGTCGAAGGAATGCAGGAGCATTCCTCTTGCAGACATGCTTCCCGGAGATATGTTCCTGTATGGCGGCAGCCCCGGTCATTGCGTTCTGGTCGTGGATATGGCTGAGGATGAAGCCGGCAACCGCTGTTATCTGCTTGCACAGGGCTATATGCCGGCCCAGGATTTCCACGTGCTTAAGAATCCTCTGCATCCCGAGGATCCCTGGTATTATGCCTCCGAGATCACATACCCGCTTCGTACCCCCCAGTGGACCTTTGAAGAAGGAGCTCTGGTAAGGTGGGCTGATTTTGAACTAAAGAAAGCGGATACCGCGGAAGTGACCCTTCTGGTAGTGGGAGACAACCTGATCCATACGCAGGTCATCGATAGCGGCAGGCAGGCGGACGGTACCTATAATTATGATCATCTGTATTCGAATATAAAGGACGAGATAGCTGCGGCAGACCTTGCCGTAGTGAATCAGGAAACCATTCTTGGAGGTAATGCCTTCCCTTACACCGGGTACCCAAGCTTCAATTCACCTACAGAGATCGGTGACGCCCTGGTGAACGCCGGTTTTGACATAGTGCTTCATGCCACCAACCATACCATGGACAGGGGTGAAAAGGCAGTGGAGAATACCTTCGCCTTCTGGAAGAAGTATCCCCATATTACGGTCCTGGGAATTCATGAAACCAAAGAAGACAGTGAAACCATTAAGATTATTGAGAAGAATGGAATTAAGATCGCCATGCTCAATTACACCTATGGGCTGAACGGTTATTCCGTTCCTGGGGACCGTCCGTATCTTGTCGGTATGCTGAATAAGGCAAAGATGACGGAGGATATCAGAAAAGCCGAAGAACAGGCGGATATTACGGTGGTATTCCCTCATTGGGGTACGGAATATGTCTATGAAGCCACACCTAAGCAGAGGGATCTGACGGAATTCTTCTATGAACAGGGTGTTGATCTGATCATCGGAAGCCATCCCCATGTAGTAGAGCCGGTGGAATGGATCGAGTACGATTTAGGGCATCGGATGCTGGTCTATTACTCACTTGGTAATTTTATGTCCTATCAGAAGGAAGCTCCGCGCATGCTGGGCGGTATTGCAAATGTAGTCATAACCAAGGACTCAGCCGGTACATATATCAGTGATGCTTCCATCACCCCGATCATTACACATTATGAGAACGGTCCCGCCGATTACCATTACGCAATTTATAAATTAGCCGATTACACGGAAGCTCTGGCCAGCATTCACGGAGTATCCGAGATTGCCAGGAACGGTCCCTTAACCTATACCGATACCTTCCGGCTGGCTGATCAGGTATTGGGCAGCTGGATAAAATAGAAGTAAGGCTGACTAAAAAGGTGCATCCATACGGACACACGTTTTAATCAGCCTTATTCTATGATTCTACCCTCTCGCTTCCCCGACTTCTTCCTCTGGGTAATACCTTCTCCAGTACTAACCTCATTTAGGATAACAGATTTTAGTCAAAATGTCAATAAGAAATCTTTATGAGTCTTGTCCGTTAAGTAAATATGCACTATGTAAACTTAATTAACACCGGAAATCTTAGATTATATGCAACAATTAGTTCATTTCAACTTGCGTTATTGTAATGCTTCAACTATTCTTATATTAGATATTATCAATTATAGACCGCTTCTTATATTAATCACAGGAGATGGAAGCTTTATGCAGCCGGAATTCCGGTTAAAGGCAGCTGTTTTTCATCCGGAATATAGAACTAATAGACAAAGGTGTGAGCATGATGGACAAGCTATTATTTACACAAGTATGCGATGAGGTTATCGGACAGCGCCAGGGTATGAACGGGATCGGAACCTTAGGGGAGAAAACCGTTCATTCTGTTCTTAAAAGCTACCTTGCTCCGGATAATCGAAGCCACGAGATCAAGGTGGGAGGCTTTGTTGCGGATATCTGTACCGGGAAGGAGATCCTGGAGATACAGACCAGGGATTTTAATAAGCTGCGGCGAAAGCTGACTGTCTTTCTATCCTTTGCACCTGTTACCATCGTCTATCCGATCCCTCATATTAAATATCTTCGCTGGGTTAATCCGCAGACCGGGGAGATAAGCCGGCCCCGCAAGTCCCCAAAGACGGGCACCCCCTATGTTATCTTTGATGAGCTTTATAAGATAAAGAATTATCTTACCCATCCGAACCTCCGCCTGAAGCTCTTCCTGATCGATCTGGAGGAATACCGTTATCTGGACGGCTGGAGCCAGGATAAGAAGAAGGGCTCCACCCGCTGTGACCGTATCCCCACGGAACTGGTAGAGGAGATTACCGTTAACGGAATGGACGAATATCATGCCTTGATCCCGGAGGGCTTAGAGGAAGAATTTACTTCCAGGGACTTCCGAAGGGTCTCCGGCCTTCCGCTGCACCGTGCACAGACCGCACTGAATGTCCTGCATTTTGTGGGTGCTGTTGACCGCATCGGCAAAAGGGGAAACCTGTATCTTTACTCTGTCTCTGGAAAAACTAAAAAATCCGAAGGAAAGAAGCCTCAGACTATAAAATTGAAGCCAAAGGCAGCAAATTATAAGCAAAAAAATTTATGAATACTTTATCACTTATTATGCAATACATATGCTATACTATAAATATCGATTAAGAGATGGAGGTGAAGTCAGGAAACGAACCTGACTAAAGATTATGAGCAAAGAAATGAACGATAGCGTAGAACACATCGGAACTCCGATTACCGGCCATTCCGATGCCGCACCGGTGGAACTGGAGACAGCGGAGGTTATTCCTTCCATGGATGAATTCAAGGATGAGATCACCCGCTCCTTTAAAAAAGTCAATGAGGGCGATATTTTAACCGGAACAGTAATCGGTATCTCCGAGGCAGAGGTCATCCTTGACCTGGGATATTATGCGGAGGGCATCATTAAGCTGGAGGAGCTGAGCAATGATCCGGGCTTTTCCATCAAAGCGGATGTCCAGCTCGGTGAAGAGATATCTGCTACCGTGCTTCGTGAGGATGACGGCCAGGGCAATATCCTTCTGTCAAGAAAGCGTGCGGACGATATTCTCGCCTGGGATCGCTTAAAGGAGGACATGGCAAGCCGTAGAATACACCGGATTAAGATATCCCAGGCAGTGAATGCCGGCGTCGTAACCTTCCTGTACGGTGTCCGTGCCTTTATACCCGCTTCCCAGCTATCTTTAAATTATGTGGAAGATTTGGACACCTGGGTGGGCAAAGAGATTGATGTCCTGGTAATTACTGCCAATGCAGAAGATAAGAAGCTGGTACTCTCCGGCAAGGAAGTTGCCCGTGACAGGGAAGCAAGCGACAGGAAGAGTAAGATCTCACGCCTCCAGGTCGGCATCGTTACTACCGGAACCGTTGAGAAGATTACTCCTTACGGCGCATTTGTAAATATCGGCGAAGGCCTGTCGGGTCTGCTGCATATCTCCCAGATAAGTCATAAGAGAATTAAATCGCCCGGTGAAGTGATCAAGGAAGGCGAGACGGTAACCGTTAAGATTCTTGAAGTAAAGGACGGTAAGATCAGCCTCAGTATGAAAGCCGTGGAGGAGAAGGAAGATGTAATTGATGATGTGGAGGGCGCTCCTGCCACCTACTCCACCGGTGAAGAAGCAACCACCGGACTTGCGGCATTATTAAAGAATATAAAACTATAATTACAAATCCGATACTAAAATAGCTCGGGGATTTTTAGTGTACCGGCCAGCTTGCGGTACACTGGTCTAATATGCTAAACGACAGAGTTCTGTCATATATCTGTTAATCTCTTGTATTACGGGATGACAATGATTGCTTTATTCTAACATCAATTACAGTTGGATATTACAATAAGGCCTGACTCAATATGGATGGCCTTATACGATTACAAACGAACAGACAGCCTGATAAACTGTCCGGGAATGTTACTTTATTCCCATGACAGATTATCAGGCTGTGTTAATATTTCACGCTAGAACGGAATGATCTCCATGATATAAAGTACCAGGAATACAATACCTGCCAGATTAAGCAGGCAAAAGGATAAGAGAAACCATAACAGGGAATGGCCTTTTCTTACGGACTTGTACAGCATGTCCACCTCTGCGGATATCTCCTGCTGAAGCTGTTTATTATTATATACGGACTGCTTTTGAAGCTCCAAAAGGAATTCCGTGATACGGTTTATCACATTGCGATCCAAACCATCCACCTTATAGCTGACATCAAGAATTGTAGAAGCCAGACTTTCAATATTGGAGACGAGGCTTCTATCCGGTCCCTGCCCCTTTAACTCCTCCAGCTGGTTGGTTATCTTCTCTCCCTGTTCCTTCAGGTAAGTAAGATCCAGTGCATTCTGAACGATAGAGAGCTGATGATCCAGGGAACGTTTCTCATGCCCATTCAGGCGGTTCTCATATTCGGTAAGGCATTGCCTGTATCGTTCCAGTGAATCCCGGTATTCCACAAGCCTGTGCTCATAATCAATTATTAACCCTGTAGATACCTCCCTCCGTCTGGAGCTGTTCCATCTTTTGCCCGTAAGCCCGAATGGTAGATTCATACTGCCTTCTCCTTTGTCTATGCTCGAAATCCGAATAACATTCTTCTCTTTCCCGGTTTTTTAGTATCCGCCTCCGGACTGCCTGGGGCTTCTTCTTCCGCTATCTGCCCATCTATGGTCAGCTCTTCATCTTCCACAATGGTTCCGAAGGATTCTGCCACGACCGACCGGTAGCTGCTTGTTATTTCCTTCTGATATTCCTCAATTTGGTCTTTATTGAAATTTTTGATTTCCTCATTTAAGGTTAACATCTTTTGATCCAAATATGCAACTATTTCCGAACATTCTTTTAATTCTTTCTGAATATGCTCCGGGGCATTCCCCTCAAACTTGTAATAAATCTTATGCTCCAGACTCGCCCAGAAGTCCATGGCGATGGTCCGTATCTGTATCTCCACCTTGGTATCCACGGTCCGGTCGGACAGATAGACCGGGATCGAGATGATCATGTGATAGCTGGTATAACCGTTTTCCTTAGGACACATGATATAATCCTTTACCTTTAATACCTTAATACCGCATTGATTCGCAATCATATCGGCAATTCGGTAGATATCGGAGGTAAAGGTACAGATAATACGGATACCTGCCACATCGTTCACATATTTCACTATATTCTCGACCGTCAGCTCCCGCTGGTTATGCCGGAGCTTCTTGGCTATACTTTGCGGTGTCTTAATTCTTGAAGTAATATGTTCAATGGGATTATATTGATGGGCCATTTTAAATTCATTATTGAGTATTTCCAGCTTTGTGTTGATTTCCTTCAGTGCCGCATCATACAGCAATAAGGCATTGCCCCATTCCTCCGCCTCATCATAAAACATGGGTAGATCCATTATTTCACAACCTTTTTTATTATATAGTTACACCCGTACGTCTTGCGTGGACATATCTTCGTCTCGCAGGAACAGTATATCACAGAATTATGAACAAATCTTGAAGCAATAGTAAACTTAATCAAAAATTAAGATATTAATGGGTAAATTTATATGTTCATATTTTGTTAACAAAAATTTTATTTTTTTAAATTTAGGTATTGACAATTCAGCTTGTCCCTGTCTATAATGATGGAAGACTATTACAGAAAGTGAGGTAAAGCATATGATTAAAGGAATGAGACATCAAAACAGTAACTTAACAATCAAGAATTTATATGGTATTACCTCATGGATTCGAGAAATTTGAAAGTATATTCCTGACCTTTCCTGCCTGCTGCCACCAGGAGATGAAGTTAGATATACTCATACGATTGAACGACTATGCCGCGGTATTGCCATACTGCGGCTTCTTTTTGTCCTTTTACGGATGACGGACATCGTATGCCATGAGGAAAATCTATGTAAAGACGTAACAGACAGTAATTTATGCAGCCTGCGTGCGGTACGGAGCCGGTGCTCCGTAACAATACGGCGGTTGAAGCAAAATGTAGAAAATTAAAGATTTTCTATGGAAACTTGTGCCTGCATAATAGGATAAGGCTAAAAATTTATAAGGCTTGCAGGCATCGAAAGGTATGAGGATTTTTATGAAAATTTCTAAGTATATTATGAAATATTGGTACGCTTATGTACTGGCGGTGCTTTGCATTGTGATCGCAGTATCACTGGATATGCTGACACCGCAGGTAACAAAGCGGGTTATAGATAACGTTATCGTTGGCGGAGAACTTGATCTGCTGCCAAAGCTGCTTATCGTAATTTTTATTATCGGTCTTGGAAGATGTATCTTCCAGTACCTGAAGGAACTGATCTTTGACCTGGTCAGCTCCCGTATCTCGGTGAATATCCGAAAGAATCTGTTCAACCATATCCAGAAGCTTTCCCTAAGCTTCTTTGATAAGAACAATACCGGTGAATTGATGTCGCGTGTCAAGGAGGATGTGGACCGTATCTGGGCCGCAGTCGGCTTTGTCAGCATGCTGATCATCGAGGTCGTCATCCACGTGTCCATTGTACTGTACTGTATGTATAATATCAGTCCCATGCTGGCAATCATCCCTACCGTTGTCATGCCTCTTATGGGCGGTCTGGCACTGCTTATGGAGAAAAAGCTGGGCAAGGTATATGAGGATATCAGCGATGAGAACGCTAAGCTTAACCTGGTCGCCCAGGAGAACCTGTCGGGTGTAAGAACCGTAAAGGCATTTGCCAGAGAAAAGCATGAGATAGCAAAGTTCCTATCTCATAACAAAAGATATTATGAATTAAATATGAGCCAGTCCAAAGCATTCATCAGGTACTACCCTTACTTCCAGTTTGTTACCAAGCTTCTTCCGCTGGCGGCGATTATTCTTGGCGGTATACAGGTAATTCAGGGTAATATGACGCTGGGTGCACTGGGTGCATTTACGGAATATTCAACGAATATCGTATGGCCTATGGAGATGCTTGGCTGGTTATCCAATGAATTTGCAGCCGCCATCGCTTCCGGTAAACGCATTAAGAAGCTTATGGCCGAGAAACCGGAGATACTGGAACCGGAAAACCCTGCGGCTCTTGATGAAGTGAAGGGTGACATCGAATTCTCAAAGGTATCCTTCGCCCTGGGTGATAAGACGATCCTTAATGATATCAGCTTCCGGCTGGAGACGGGTAAGACCATCGGTATCATGGGAGCAACCGGAACCGGCAAGAGCTCCATCATCAATCTGCTCCAGCGTTTCTATGATACGACCGAAGGTGAGATTACACTGGACGGTGTGAATATTAAGGAGCTTTCCCTGAAGCAGCTGCGCAGCAATATTTCTCTGGTTATGCAGGATGTATTCCTGTTCTCCGATACCATCAGTGAGAATGTAAAGATGGGCAAGAAATATCTTGTCAACCGCGAGGAGATCCTGGAGGCTGCAAAGAAAGCCCAGGCCTGTGACTTCATAGAGAAGATGGAGGAGCAGTACGAAACCGTCGTCGGTGAACGCGGTGTGGGACTGTCCGGCGGCCAGAAGCAGCGTATCAGCATCGCCAGAGCCCTGGCTAAGAAGACTCCGATTCTGATTCTGGATGACTCTACCTCCGCCCTTGATATGGAGACGGAGCTGGAGATCCAGAGAGCTTTGACTCAGCTGGAGGCGACCAAGATCATCATTGCCCACAGAATCTCGGCTGTGCGTAACGCAGACGAGATTATCATCCTGGAAGAAGGCAGGATCGCAGAACGCGGCACCCATGAGACATTGCTTGAAGCAAAAGGTTATTATTATAAAACTTACATGGCACAATACGGAGATTATTCCGAAGAGATCAGGAAGCTTCCCGTACCCGGCCATATTGAAAGGAAGGTGGCAGCATGGCAGTAAACGCCATCAAAGACGACGAGTATATAAGCTCTGTCAGTAAAAAATTAACCCTGCTGCGGTTATTCCGGTATATGCTGGCATATAAGCTGCCGATTGTCGCGGTAGTACTCATTATGCTGATTACCGTAAGCATATCCATTATCAATCCCTTATTAATTCAAAGGGCTATCGATGTGAATATTGCGGATCAGGATTTTAATGGTCTGCTCCTGTTGGGATTAGCCGCTCTTGGAATGAATATTACATTTGTATTATTGGTAAAGCTGAGAATGTTCTTAATGGCAAGAATCTCCAATGACGTGCTTCTTACCATAAGGCAGGAGCTTTATACCCACATTCAGAAGCTGAGCTTCAGCTTCTTCGACAGCAGGCCTACCGGTAAGATACTTGCACGAATTATCGGCGACGTCAACTCCTTAAAGGACGTCTTATCCAACAGTGTGACCACCTTAATTCCGGATTTCATTACCATATGTGCCGTTGTGCTTATTATGCTGGCAATCAACTGGCAGTTAGCTCTGGCATCCCTGATTACTTTGCCTTTTATGGCATTTGGTCTCTGGTACATTCAGACCCGTTCCCATAAGAGATGGCGGCTCCACAGAAAGAAGGGTTCCAACCTGAATGCCTTCATTCACGAGGATCTGTCCGGTATGAGAATTATCCAAAGCTTCACCGCGGAAGATGAGACCTCGGAGAATTTTGATATCCTCTTAAAGGAACATCGGGATTCCTTCGTCAGCGCCATCGTACTCAATGATGCCTTCGGCTCGGTCATCGATATCAGCTGGGGAGTCAGCTCCCTTGCCATGTATTTTGTGGCGGTGAACCTCCTGCACATCGATGCCGGCAGCGTAGGCACCCTGGTAGCTTTCGGCATGTATATCTCCATGTTCTGGCATCCGATCATGAACCTGAGCAACTTCTACAACCAGTTAATCACCAATATAGCAGGGGCCGAGCGGATCTTCGATATTCTGGATACCCAGCCGGAGATCACGGATTCCTCGGGTGTGGCTGAGCTTCCTGAGATTAAGGGTTCCGTAAAGTTTGACCATGTATCCTTCGCATATGATACGGATACTAAGGTGCTGAATGATGTCAGCTTCCAGATCAAGCCCGGAGAGACCATCGCACTGGTAGGACCCACCGGTGCCGGTAAAACCACCATCGTCAACCTGATCAGCCGTTTTTACGATGTCCAATCGGGCGATATCTATATTGACGGTTATAATGTGAAGGATGTGTCCATCGAAAGCCTGCGCCGGCAGATGGGTATCATGACACAGGATAACTTCCTGTTCTCCGGTACCGTGGCAGACAATATCCGCTATGGCAAGCTGGATGCGGCCGATGAGGAAATCATCGCTGCCGCCAAAGCAGTGAATGCCCATGACTTCATCATGAAGATGGAGAAGGGCTATGAGACGGAGCTGAAGGAACGGGGTGCAGGCTTATCCATCGGCCAGAGACAGCTGCTTGCTTTTGCAAGAACCATGGTCTCCAGTCCCAAGATCCTGATCCTGGATGAAGCAACCTCAAGCATCGACACTCATACGGAAGTATTGGTCCAGCAGGGCATCGAAGCCTTATTAAGAGGAAGGACCTCCTTCGTCATCGCCCACCGCTTATCCACCATTCGTAAGGCGGACCGTATCTTTGTAATTGATGACGGCCGTATTATGGAGGAAGGTAACTCCGACGAGCTGCTGGCGAAAAAGGGCATCTATTATAATCTTTACATGGCACAGTTTAAGAATCTGTAGGGTTAAGCCATATGAATAAAACAGTTCAACTGATCGAAAGGGCATGCTGCAAAACCGTCAAGGGGCTGTAGCATGCCTTCTCTTTAAATTTACTGCTGCTTACGTGACCACCACCGGAATTTAGTTTTACATCAACCGATTTATTTTTACCGGAAAGGTCTTACAGCTATTACATAAGTTGGCTGATATGCACAAAAATTTACGGAACATTTGTTCGAAATATGCATTTGCATTTTCCGGATAATATGTTAAAGTAGATGTAGTAAATAATCACCTTATAAACATAGGAAAAGGAGAACAGGAACATGATAGAATTACCGGAGAGCAATACATTGGCTATCCAATTACGCAGCACATTATCGGGAAAATCCATAAAGAATGTCCTCACTAACAAATCTCCTCATAAATTTGCCTGGTTTCAGGGTGACCCCGAACAATATAACCGTATATTGCATAATAAAGTAATCACCGGTACGGCAGCTTACGGAGGCTTGGTGGAAATACAAGCGGAAAATATGCGCCTGGTTTTTGGGGACGGCACCAATATCCGTTATTTGGCTCCGGGTAATAAATTACCTGATAAGCATCAGCTGCTGGTTGAATTTGACGACAGCTCCAGCTTAGTGTGCAGTGTTCAGATGTACGGAGCACTCTGGGCCTTTGACGAGAATTATAACGAAGGCTATTATCATAGCTCAAAATCCAAAATAACACCCTCGTCTCCGGAGTTCCATTATGATTATTTTAAAGGGCTGCTGCAGGGCTGCAAACAGAATTTGAGTGTCAAAGCCTTCCTTGCCACGGAGCAGCGTATCCCCGGTCTCGGCAACGGCGTGCTGCAGGATATTTTATTCAATGCCGGGCTGCATCCAAAGCGAAAGCTTGATACCCTGTCGGAGACGGAAAAGCAAAAGCTGTATGACAGTGTGATACATACCTTGGCCGAGATGACAGAGAAGGGCGGCCGTGATACGGAAAAGGATATATTCGGCCAGCCCGGAGGATACCGTACCAGGCTGTCTGCCAAGACAAAGGATAAGCCCTGTCCCGTATGCGGGGATACCATAGTACGGGAAGCATACCTGGGCGGCAATGTCTATTATTGTCCTGCCTGTCAGAGATAATATATGTCGGAGGTCTTTTTCATGAGTGAATACAAGAATCTTGAACAGCGTATCATAAGCGCATATACTAATACATTTCCGGACTTTATGCCGGACACGGATGCTCCGGTACCCGTCATGGCACAGGAGCTGTTTTACAGCTTTATAAAGCATTTATATGAGACGCTTTTTGAGCATCCGGAGCTGCTTTACACTAAATTAAATGAAGATGATATTTTTCGATACCGGTTCAACCGGGCGGCGGATAAAAAGCCTGAATTGGATGCTGCTATGAGATCCGATGTAAAAAAGCTGGAGGATCTCATAAAATTTCTTTATGATATGGGGCAGCTGGGACAGATCGGACAGGACTGCCTTATCATTAATAACAGCTTTAAAATCAGCAAACGGTATATTGACATATTAAAATATTGCGGACTTGTATATACCTGTCAGGATAAGCAGCATTATTTTACATATGAGGCTTCCGGCTTGTTTTCTGCCTGGCGATGGATGGCAGTAAAAGAAAGTACTTCGCTCATCCGCTTCTCCCGTTGTATGTTTAAAGAAGATTATCCTTATTTAAGCCATATATTCGCCGAATTATTGGGAGATGAGAAAGCCTTTGAGGACTTGGAGAAATTCCTGACCATGAACGGCTATACCCGTATTGATAACCGGGACGGGCAGCCTGCACTTGATTATGTGAAGAGCTATGATAAAAAAGATACTGCAGTAAAGGATTCCTGGGGTGAACGTTCCCATGCCGGAATTTCAATAAAATATTACTACTATGTGGATAAGCCGGCTTGTATCAGCCTTCGTGTACCGAAGTTAAAGGAGCTGCTGTCTCACTTTGATACGGCTGAGGAACAGGTAAAAGATTTTATTATACAGAATAATAAGAAATGTGACGGATGCCGTTATTGTGTTCAGACCGATAAAACGGGCAAACGTGAACTTATCTTTTCAACCGTGGCTTATAATAACAAATCCTATCATCTGTGCCCGTTATTCCCAGGCTTCAATTATTGTTGGAGCCTCCTTGATGACAAGCTGTCCGACAATATGATCCGGCATTTAAAATTCACCGATGAGATATTGGCCTGCAATAAAGCGGGTGCATGAAAGGATTTGATAATCTATCTTTTTTATCAACAAAGTAAAATCGCCTTGACATAAATAGGCAAAAGCTATACAATACTGATAAAAAGTTAGAATGTTCTAACTAAGATTATTATTATTTTGAACTTAGAAAAATGCAGGTTATCCGGCTATTACATACAGCTCTTCCGTTCCGCCGGCTACTGTGAGGTTTTATTGTAAAATACGAATTAATGAGGGAGAAATTATATGGGGATAAAACTTGACGGAGTAATGGAAACATTATTAATAACGCTTTATGCCAGAGCAAAGGATGCAATGAGTGAAACTCCTGTGATAAATGATAAAAAGGCTGTTGAAATAGTAAAATCAATAGACTACGATTTTTCAAAATTTGATAACGGATGGATGTCATACTATGGTGTTATAGCAAGAGCAAAAACTATGGATAAGGAAGTCAGGAAATATATTAATAAAAATCCTGATTGTGTTATTGTCTCTGTGGGCTGCGGCCTTGATACGAGATTTTCAAGAATAGATAACGGTAAAATTAAATGGTATAACCTGGATTTTCCTGACGTAATCGAACTGAGGAAGCAGTTTTTTAAAGAAAATACCAGAGTGAAGGATATTGCAAAATCAGCCTTGGACCCTTCATGGACAAGAGATGTAGAAACAGACGGGAAAGAATTACTTATTATTGCCGAAGGTATGCTTATGTATCTAAAAGAAAACGAAGTAAAGGACTTTCTTGAGATACTGACTGACGGGTTTAATCGTTTTGAGGCTCAGTTTGATATGCTTTATAAATTGTTTGTTAATAAAGGTAATATGCATGATACAGTAAAAGAAACAAATGCACAATTTTACTGGGGAGCAAAGGACGGAAGCGAAATCGTCAAGCTTTGTCCTCAAATAAAACAAATAGGACTTATAAACTTTACAGATGAATTAAGGCATCTGCTGACAGGGCTGAAAAAGCTTATGGTGCCGTTTTTTTATTTAACTAATAACCGACTCGGTATATACAGTTACACAAAAAAATGACATGACCTGTTCCTGCATCTGCGATATTCAGATGATTGGATCCAAGCAAGTCTTTTTAAAATTTTGTTCAAACTAATAAAGCAATCCTCCCAATTAATGTTATGCTTAATATTAATCCGGGAGGTTATTTTATGGCAAGACAAAGAGGCCGCTCTTACCCAGGCACAAATCCCCCATGACCAGGCAGATACTTACTTAATTATAATAATATTAACTTTTACTCATCATTACATTTTTTCTTCTCTGAAGGATTGCCGATATACCAATGAAAAGAATTCCGCTTAATATCAGGAAAGCTACTTTAAAACTGCCGGTCACTTCAGTTCCATCTTTTAAAATCGTTATCCCCATAAATTCTTTGTATCCATCAATTAGTTCCCGGGGACAATTGGTAAAGGTTTTCGCGATTATTTCCTGCGTAAATGCATCCCTTAAGAAGGAACACCCGTGAACAAGCGGAAAGCATTTGATAACGGTCTGAACCTTATCCGGCAGCATTCCGATGGGCAGATAAATGCCTGCAAAGAAACCTACCAGTGTTCCTATAATTGTACTGAGCCCGCCGAACGCACTTTGGGAATGGACAAAATTAGCTAACAGGAACACCATGCAGGCGGAGGTAAACACATTCAATATAATATAAAGCAGCGTCTTAAGCATTGTGTTAAGGGAAAACAAGGTTCCTCCCGATAATCCTATATAAGCTTCCCCGATTACCACCGTCAGAACGCACATAATAATTCCCATTATGATGGCTGCTATCACATATCCCATTACAAATACAGTCCGGTTTACCGGTGATACATAGAAGCTCGGAAGCCGTTTCTGCGCCATATCCGATACCATAAGGCCGACCATGGCCAAAGTAATGGTTATGGAATTCACAACCACAATACCGGCCAGGGTCCAGAGGGTCACTAACTGCTCCGCATTCGCCCGGTCCGCCGCTTCATCCCTGATTCCGCCGTATTCATTCAGATAGCCTACTACATTGTCGGCATTCATCTTACCTAAGAATACCACCATTAATCCGATGATAATGATCGCCGACAGCAGGGAAAAGAAGATATTCGCCTTGTCTCTGATATATACCAGAATATTGCGTTTAACCAATCGTAATAATAGCATATGATCTCCAATCCTACAATTTGTAATGAAATATAATCATCTTTGGTCCTGTTCCGCTTCCATATGCCGGATTTATGTCCGCCGGCATGTGTATCTTTTTTTAATTCAAACTATGCCTCTGTGTTCTTCAGGCTTTTGCCGGTAATATTCAGGAACACGTCATCCATGGTTCCCTGGTTTACTTCAAAGGCTTTCAGATATTCCCTTACTCCGTTCAAGACCTCCAGCCCATACATGGTATCCGGAATATTCACCTGGATATGATTACTCATCTCCCGATACGCCAGATTTCTATCCTTAAGACAGCTTATAACCATGGAGGCATCGGAAGGCATCAGTCTGAGAATATCATTGGCATATTTCTGCTTCAGCTCGGAGGGGGTTCCGTCCGCCACCAGCTTACCCGCTTCCATAATGGAGATGTATTGCGCTTTCGCCGCTTCCTCCATGTAATGTGTGGTAAGAAATACCGTCATCCTCTCATCACTTCTCAGCCGCTCGATGCTCTCCCATACGCTTCGCCTGGTCTGAGGATCCAGGCCCGTAGTCGGTTCGTCCAGGAATAATATCTCAGGCCGGTTCATCAGCGCTTTGGCGATCTCACATCTTCTCTTCTGTCCGCCGGACAGTTTATAATACTGCCTGCCAAGCAGATCTCCGATGTCCAATATGTCACACACATGCTTAAGATTTTCATTGATGGATTTATTATCCCCGTCATACAGGGCTGCCCTGATAACCAGATTCTCTTTGACGGTCAGCTCCCCATCCAGGGTATTGTTCTGGAAGACCACTCCGATTCTTCTCCTGATCTCCCGGTCCTCCCTGCCCAGGCGGTATCCGCATATGACCGCTTCCCCGTCATCATTGCGCAATAAGGTACATAGCATGTTAATGGTTGTGGATTTCCCTGCTCCGTTCACTCCAAGAAACCCGTATAACTGCCCCTTCTTCACGTGAAAGCTGATGCCGTCCACTGCCTTGACATCCTTATAATACTTTTTCAGGCGGGTTACCTGAATTATATCCTCCATAGATTCATCTCCTATCACTCCGGTGCACATGCGCAGCCCGCAAGTCATGTATGCCGTTATATTAATGCTTTGCCGCCTGCTTTGTGTTTATATTATTAAATATCCGGACAATATGCTTCTATTGTACTGACACATTGACATCTTTAGCTAAATAGCACACTAGTATCTTCTCTTCGGTAACGTTATGATAAAGCTTGTCCCCTTTTTAAACTGGGAGCGGACCTTGATCCTTCCCGTATGGGCAAGGATAATCAGCTTAGCCAGGGAAAGTCCCAGGCCGTGTCCGCCGATATTCTGGTTTCTTACATAATCCGAACGGTAGAAACGGTCAAAGATATGATCGACATCCTTCTGAGTCATCCCGATTCCGGTATCCTGAACGGTGATAACACAGTCTTCATTCACCTTCTGGCAGGAGATCGTAATCTCATCACCGTCATGGGTGTACTTGACCGCATTCTCGATAAAGATGCGGATTGCCTGCTTAAGTGACTGCTTATCCCCATAAACGATAACATCCTCCATTACAGGATTGCTGATGATACGGTTTATTGCAACAAGCCTGGTTTCCTTCACCATATCCTCTACTACCTTGCGCATATTAAAGCGCTTCTTCATTAACTTCAGCGTCTTCTTGTCATGCCTGGATAAGAACAGAAGCTTCTCCACCAGATCCTGCATGGAGCGGGCTTCGTTCTGAATCGCCTCGATGGATTCCTCAAGAACCTCTTCATTGGTAGTTCCCCAACGGCCCAGCAGATTTGCGTACCCTTGAATCACAGCGATCGGTGTACGAAGCTCGTGGGAAGCATCCGATACGAACTGCTTCTGGCTTTCATAGGAGGTTTCTATCCGGTCCAGCATGGCATTGATAACGCTGGCCAGATCCTTGAGCTCATTCTTTGTCCCCTCCACATTCAGCCGTTCACTGTGAAGATTATTCACCGTCAGCCGGTTGGCGGTTGCCGACATAATCCGAACGGGCTCAAACAGCTTAACGTCGCTCCGCTTTCCCTTACGGATTACAAGATAGACCATAACCAGGTAGAGGATGACCAGCTTCCACATGAGAGCCATGCACCACCGGTAGCTGTCGGTCATGTCATACCGAAAATTCGCCGTATACTCTAAGTTATCCACGGTAACCTCCTTTTTGGAGGTAATTATCAACACATTGGCATCGCTTTTCCTGTCATAGTGGATACCATAGAAGAAGTCCTGCTCCGTAAACGGATAGGATACATAGTCATTATATACTTCTGTTCCGTCCGCCCTTGTAACAGCTACTGTAATTCCCTGGTCGCAATAGGGATTCTCTATAGAGAAGCCTGCCCTGGATCTGAGCGCTTTAAGGAAATCCTCCGCCAGGCTGTCATAGCTCGTCTTCTCCGTATACATATAGATCAGGAAAAACCCTATCATAAACAGCAATCCATGGGTCAGCATCAGTCTCAGGTATGCCAGTGAGATACGAAAGGCTATGGACAGGCGAAAATTACTCAGCCACTCTTCTTTCTTCTTTCGTATGGGCAGGACTATTTTTCTTAATATACTTCTAATTGCTTCTAATAACCATCTCTTCATAAATTAATCCTTAATAATATATCCCACTCCGCGTACGGTTGAGATGAAATGTACTCCATATTTTTCGTCAATTTTCTGCCTCAGATATCTTATATAGACGTCCACTACATTGGTATCTCCAAAATACTCATAATCCCAGACATTATTTAAAAGCTGCTCTCTGGTTAATGCTATATTTTTATTGCGCATAAGATATTCCAGCAGCTCATATTCCTTCTTGGTAAGCACCAGCTCCTCTTCCTTGTAATATGCGCTGTGGCTTGCCAGATTCAAGGTCAGTCCGTCGATCTGGAGAATATCTCCCTTGGTCTCTGCCTGGCTCTTCACCCGGTTAAGGGCAACACGGATACGCGCCAGCAATTCTTCGATCGCAAAGGGCTTTGTCATATAATCGTCGGCGCCCATATCAAGGCCTGCCACCTTATCCATAACATCATCCTTCGCGGTCAGCATAATGATGGGAAGCTTCGATTCCATTCGGATTCTGCGGCACACTTCAATTCCGCTCAACCCCGGCAGCATGATATCCAAAATCACCAGGTCCACATTGTCCTTCAATGCCTTTTCCAGTCCAAGCCTTCCATCTCCTGCAAGCAATACCTCATATCCTTCATGCTTTAATTCCAGCTCCAGAAAACGAGCAATCTTCGCTTCATCCTCAACGATTAATATTCTTGCCATTTTATATAACCTTCCCTTTCATACTCTCATTCCTCTTTGTCTCATACCTGTATTTATATTGCAGCTTTTTATATGTTCAGATATGGACTATTTACAGCATCTGACTCCATTGTATCGGTTAGTTCCTGATTTTTCAATATGACTATATTAAAATTTAATTAGAAACTATAAGATATTGGCACATATGTGCCAATATGATAAATATCCTACCGCAGTTTATGTATGATAAAAACAGGCGGCAGAGCTTCTTTGTTACCTGCTCCAAACATGCAGATACCTGCATTTGTCATTTACTAATTATATTAAATCATTATAACGTATTTATATTCACCATATTATGGCTTTTCTTTAATTGCAGCAATGTCTCTTGTATTCCAGGGCCTGTCAGGGCGTAGCTTCCGCTTTATTAAATCGAATTATCGAAGATGCTTTTGCAGAAGGTTGCCAGGCTCTCGAAGCTTACCCTGCGGCCGGTGAATTAAACTGCTTCTTACATTACCATGGACATCCTGACATGTATAAGAATTTTGGATTTATTGAATATAAGAATTTCAAGGAATATAGTATATATAGAAAGCCGCTGTAATTGTTTTAAGGATTTTAACCGGCTTTTTATCATAGATATCAGGATAATCAGCGTACTATTCAAGATCACCGGCACAGCAGGCGGTTTTTTAAGATGCCGCCCAATAATGGGTTACAGGCTTAACTGCCTGTAACCCATTAACATTCGAAGGGCAGTCCGGAGATTAAAAACTGCAGCATTATCTTACGAAAGATTTAAGCATTATCCATGATAAAAGCTAAGGTCATCTCATCAATCGGATAGCTGCAATGTGTGCATCCCGCCATGAATTTATATGTTACCTTTGACATATTGTAATTAAAATGCTCCATCGTCTTAATCATCAGCTTATTCTGCTCCAGACGGTTAGGCATGTCGTCCTCAGCAACAATAAATAACAGCCTGCTTTGATTGGAAAAATCCACATCACGATCAATGAAATAGATCGGCGCGGCTTCATCTATCCTGACCGCTCTGGTGTCCAGTCCTCTTTCCCTCAGCACATTAAAATGAACCGTAGTCTGTCCGGAATCAAACATCCAGCCGTCAATGCTGTCCGGTATGATATCGTATCTGCCAAGATAACGTTGATCATAATAATTCATCATAGCCAGATATGCGCCTGCTGAAGAGCCGCCCACATAAAATCCGCTGAACAGATTATTGGCTTCACCGTATTGCTTTACAAAAGCGATCGCTTTTGCCGCATCCTCAATAAATTCGGGAAAGACGGCATCAGGATACATTCTGTATTCAGCGGAAACTACAGCTGCCCCTTTTGAAGTAAGGCTTTTAAATTCCGGGGGAATATCTTTGCTTCCGCTTTCGATGCCGCCTCCATGAAAATAAACCATAACCGGAAAAGGAGCCCCGGTATCCGGTAAATACATATCCAAAGTACATAAGTCCGCATGCTTTTCATCATATACAACATCCAACAGTTCCTTCATTATATCCATTCCTTTCGCTGCATTCATATCATAAACAGAAAACCGCATATTATACCGGCGGTTTTACCATATTACATTATAAAACATTTCCCATACAATAAACAGCTTTATTACTGTCCATGGTATGGGAAATATATAAACATATTTAAAGTTCACAGTAACACAGGCTTACGGTGTCTATAATACACTCTTCACTGCCTTTACCACGTTCTCCGCGGTAAATCCGAATTTCTTAAACAGTATGCCTGCGGGAGCGGAAGCGCCAAAGCCCTTCATGGTGACTGTGGTTCCGCCAAGGCCTACATACTTGCCCCAGCCGAAATCAGATGCAGCTTCGACCGCAACTCTTGCCCTTACACTCTTAGGCATAACGCTTTCTTTATATTCCTCGGACTGTGCTTCATACAGATCCAGGGAGGGAACACTTACCACGCTTACATCCACGCCTTCCTTCGCAAGCTCGGCCTGGGCACTGATACCAAGCTCCACCTCAGAGCCGCTTGCCATAATGAGGGCATCCGGAACAGCCTTTTTAGAAGGAGATATCACATATCCGCCCTTTAAAGCTTCCTTGGAAGAGCCGGCCAATTGGGGCAGGTTCTGACGCGTAAGCACCAGAGCGGTAGGTGTGGAGGTTGATGTTATTGCATAATACCAGGCAGCGATACTCTCCGTAGCATCCGCAGGACGGAATACGGTAAAGTTCGGCATTGCGCGCAGCATAGCCAATTGTTCAATTGGTTCATGGGTAGGTCCGTCCTCACCGACACCGATGCTGTCGTGGGTGAGCACGAAGGTCAGCGGAAGTCCCATTAATGCGGATAATCTTGCCATAGGCTTCACATAATCACTGAATACGAAGAAGGTGGATACGAAGGCACGAAGCCCTCCGTGAAGCGCAAGTCCGTTACCGATGCCTGCCATAGCCAGCTCTCTTACACCGAAGTGAAGATTGCGTCCGGCATAGTTCTCCTTAGAGAAATCACCCATATCACTCATATAGGTCTTGGTGGAGGGGGCAAGGTCTGCCGCACCGCCGATTAAATTCGGCAGATAATTCTTGATCTTATTGAGAATCTGTCCGGACAGATTTCTGGTTGCCTCCGGCTTGTCGGCATATGCCCAGAATTCTTCATTATTAATCAGAGCCTTCGCTGCAGCCGTATCATGGTACTGATCCCACAATGCCTTCATCTCCGGATATTTTATACTATACTCTGCAAATAAACTGTTCCATTCAGCCTCAGCCTTAGCGCCTTCTGCAGCCAGCGCCTTATAATTATCATAAACCTCCTGAGGAACATAGAAAGCTTCCTGACTCGGCCATTCCAGCTTCTCCTTCATAGCAACGATGTTCTCTGCTCCGAGAGGCTCTCCATGAGCACTGGCCTTGCCTTCTCTGGGACTGCCGTAGCCTATCTTCGTCTTGACCGTAATCATGGAAGGTCTGGACAGATCAGCCTTGGCAGCTTCAATCGCTTTCGCAATCTCTTCCAGGTTATTGCCGTCCTCAACCACCAGGGTCTGGAAGCCGTAAGCCTCAAAGCGTTTCTTAACATCTTCTTTAAATGCAATATCCGTACTGCCTTCAATGGATATTTTATTGCTGTCGTAAAATACGATTAATTTACCTAAGCCCAGAGTACCTGCAAGTGACATGGCTTCTGAGGTAATACCCTCCATCATACAGCCGTCTCCGCCAAGAGCAAAGGTATAATGATCAACCACCGGATAACCTTCTTTGTTGAACTTAGCCGCAAGGTGAGCTTCACCCATAGCCATACCGACTGCCATAGCCATACCTGCTCCCAGCGGTCCTGTAGTAGCTTCCACGCCAACGGTATGACCATATTCGGGATGTCCGGGTGTCAGTGAATTCTCCTGGCGAAACTGAGCAAGATCTTCCACCTTAAGACCATATCCGAATAAATGTAATAATGAATAAAGCAGCATGGAGCCATGTCCGCCGGATAAAACAAACCGGTCCCTGTTATCCCACTTGGGATTGACAGGATTGTGCTTCATGTGTCTTGCCCATAATTCATAAGCCATCGCCGCCGCTCCCAGAGGTAAGCCCGGATGTCCCGAGTTCGCTTTTTGTACACCGTCAGCAGATAAAATTCTTATGGCATTGACTGACATTGTATCGATGTTCTTCATTGTAGATCCTCCTTAAATTTAGTACTGCGTTATTATATTTACTCACCAAAAACCGCTTTATAGTCCTGTTGAAATTTTTCAATTCCTGCCGTCGTTAACGGATGCTTCGTACATTGCTCTATTACACTGTAAGGAACTGTTGCAATATCGGCACCTGCCAGGGCGCAATCCGTAATATGCATGGCACTGCGGATACTGGCTGCTATAATCTCTGTTTTTAAATTATAAGTACGGAAAATCTGTGCAATCAGCTTGATCAGCTCGGTTCCCTCTGTAGAGATATCATCCAGCCTCCCGACAAAAGGGGATACATAGGCAGCACCGGCCCGGGCTGCAAGCAATGCCTGGTTCGCCGTGAAAATCAACGTAACATTGGTCCTGATTCCTTCGTCCGACAGCACCTTGGTCGCTTTTAAGCCTTCCAGCGTCATCGGAATCTTAACAACCATATTGGGATGGAGCTTAGCGATCTCTCTGCCCTCATTAATCATATCTTCCGCTTTCACCGTGGTAGCTTTAACTTCACCGCTGATGGGTCCGTCTACGATCTGGGCGATCTCTTTTATAACTTTTTCAAATACTCTTCCTTCCTTGGCAATCAAAGAAGGATTGGTTGTAACTCCGCAGATAACACCCAGGTCATTTGCCTTCCTGATTTCTTCCACATTTGCCGTATCGAGAAACAATTTCATAACATATTCCTCCCTTAGACCGTGACTCTTCTAAGGCGATATACAGTACGCATCCTGTCTGCAATAGCCGGTTAAGTCTTCTGTCCCTTGTAATTAATAACGTTATGCATGTGCCGCTTTAATTAAATATGCTGATCCCGATACAATTCCGCCCCCCGTTCAGGTAATATATTTCCCATATCGGTTTGATCCGGACTAACATAATTGTAATGAATGCACATACCGTATTAAATATACAATAAAAGGGTTGTCAAAGCAATCGGCAAATTATACACACATTTCTTTAATTAAACAGAAAAAATGTTAATTTAGTCAATAAATTATATTGAAAAATATTGTTCTTCAAACTGCTCCACCGGCATAGGTTTTGCATAATAATACCCTTGGATAATATCACAGCCCACCGTGCATAAAAATTCAACCTGCTCCCTCGTCTCGATGCATTCCGCAACCACCATCATATCCAGGTCCTTCGCCATAGTTATGGTGTTACGGATCACAATAAGCCCCCGCTCCACCTCATCCGTCATGCGGAATAATTCACCATCCAGCTTGACCACATCAAGAGGAAGATCCTTCAGGGAGTTAAGAGAAGAATAACCGGCACCGAAATCATCCATGGATATTAAAAAACCATATTCCCGAAGCTGTATCACCGTCTTGATTAACGCCATTTTGTTCTGAAGGAATGCGCTTTCTGTCAGCTCCAGCTCAATCAGATTATGCGGAACATCATACCTGTCCACGATATTCTTAATAATCTCCGCCAGATGTTCATTGGCAAAATGCAGCCTCGATATATTCACAGAGATGGGAAGAGGTGTCAGTCCCTTATCAAGCCAGCTCCTGATAACCTCACATACTTTTCTCAGCATGTAATAATCCAGTTCGGTAATAAATCCGTTCTTTTCAAAGACCGGGATAAAATAACTCGGATGTAATGTATTCCCGTTACTGCTGTTCCATCGGACCAAGGCCTCCGCGCCGGAGATTTTCTCTTCCCTGGCGATATATTTGGGCTGAAGATACACCTGGAATTCATCGTTGATAAGAGCCGTACTCATGGTTCTTTCGATTTCTTCTTCCTCAAGGAGGCGGTTCTTATCAGCCTCATCGAAAAAAGACAGGATCCCTTCCGTAGATCCCTTTATATTATTCTTTGCAATACTAGCAAACTCGCCCATACGGTCGATAGAGTGCTGACGCTCCGTAATATTATAGATACCGTAGAAAATCCGCGCCGAACTGGTATACCTTAGCTGATGCAGCCTGCCATTCAACTCATTGATCCGGCTGATCACCTCCTCATGTGACTGAAAGGACATCATAACATAGAACTGGTCCGCCGCATATCTTGTAATGGGCTCTCCGGGCTTTGCCCATTTGTTTATAACATGATAGATATCCTTTAAAACCTCATCGCCTTTATGGTATCCGTAAGCATCGTTTATCAGCTTAAAGCGGTTAATATCAAAGTTTACGATGGCATATCTGTGCCTCGTAAACTGCTTGCTGTTTAATACCTTACTCACATGAATGCGGAATTTATACCAGTTGTCGCCCCCGGTGACCGGGTCCAGATAAAGGGCTTTAATGACCCTGCGGTTTGATTTTCTCTGCAAGACAATCATAAGTGTAAGTAATACTATTGCGCATACAATAATAAATCCCCACATGATATAAGATAACAAAAGAAGTTTATTCTCTATCTCATTCTCTATCAGTGCCGCTTCCTCTGCCGTCAGAGATGTATAAGCCTCCAGCATGCTCATCAAACTGATCTGTACTAACCCTTTTATATATAATAAGCCCGTTGTCAATAATATAAGCGCGCTTATAGATGCTAATAGAATCAGTAGCCCATTCCTGTTCTTCGGTACTTTAAGACTCATTTAAGTTCTCCTCGTGAGTAAATATGTTCTGTATAAAGTCTATCCCATTCTATAGTTATCTACAATTCTATTTCATGATACATAAAAATTAAAGCGTTGTCAAAACCTCTTCGACTCTTTTCAGCTGTTTCCTGATCTGGAGATTCTGAGGACATTTTCTCTCACACTTGCCGCAATCACTGCAATCCTTAATCGTCTTTCCATTTTCCTTAATATATTTTTGCAGACCATGCTTCGCATGATCCGTTAATCCGTATACATTATGGTAAGTAAACATATTGAAGATATGCGGGATCTTAATTCCCTGAGGACATGGCTGGCAGTATTCGCATCCGGTACAGTACAGATCACTGAATTTCTTCATCTGGTCTACCGCTTCCCCAAGCTGCTTCCACTCCTGTGTTGTCAGTGGATTTCCTTCTCCTGCAATGGCAATATTCTTATCTATCATCTCCATCGTCTGCATACCGGACAGTGCACAGCTTACACCGGGATTGCCCAATACAAATTTAAATGCCAGTTCATAGGTAGCAATTGACGGCTTCCCGGTAAGCTTGGCATATAGATCAGTAGGAGCGGCCAGCCGTCCTCCTCCGACGGGTCCCATAACAACTACTCCTAAGCCTTTTGATGCGGCATATGCAATCATCTCTTCATTGCTTCGGTCCAGGAGATTATATTGAACCAGCATAGTCTCCATAACACCGGCCTTATCGATAATATATTTGATATGCTCCGCCTTATCATGAAAGGAAAAGGATATATGGCGGAGCAGGCCTTCTTCCTTTGCTTTTACAGCCTCTTTAATCAAATCCAGTTTCAGGATTTTCGTATCAAAGCCTTCTTTACCAATACCCCAGAAATGATAAAAATCAACATAATCCGTATCCATCTTCTTAAGACTCTTTTCAAGCACCTTACGGTAATCGCCCGGTACCTTTACTTCCTCCAGCGGCAGCTTGGTAGACAGCAATACTTTATCACGGAAACTCTTTACACCCTTTCCTACTATTGCTTCACTGTTGGAATGCAGATAATATGGAGCTGTGTCATAATAATTAACTCCATTCTCATAAGCATGCTGCAGCATGGGGATAGCTTTATCCTCATCAATATACCACTTTCCGCTCTCTTCATACTCAGGCAGACGCATGCATCCAAAGCCTAGAGAAGAGATCTCTTTTCCTGTGGAGCCAAACTTACGATAAATCATACCCTTTTATCCTTTCATATATAGTTCAACGTAACACCCTCATGTATAGTATAAATGTTTCGCTTATTATGTCAATAATAATGCTGAATTAACATTTTATTAATATTGGTAAAAATCAATTCTACCGCCGGTTATTAATAGCTGTTGTATAATATTTGTATTATGGGAGCTGAATTACGATACAAAAAAAAGACCTCAATGAGGTCTTTTTATGAGACATCCGGGGCTCGAACCCGGGACACCATGATTAAAAGTCATGTGCTCTACCGACTGAGCTAATATCCCATGCTTTGCTTAATCAAAGCAAAATGCCCAGAGCCGGAATTGAACCAGCGACACGAGGATTTTCAGTCCTCTGCTCTACCAACTGAGCTATCTGGGCAAGGTCAACTTCGTGTCCCTTGAAGCAGGTCACCCTTACTTAAAGTGGCTTACGAAACTATTCAATTTTGAATAAAATTGCGGGGATAGGATTTGAACCTATGACCTTCGGGTTATGAGCCCGACGAGCTTCCAGACTGCTCCACCCCGCGGCATTTTTTATTATCCGCTCTAAGCTCTTATCATATGCATATGGGACACACATTGGAGTCAATTCACTTATTGCGAACCTTGCTGGTATAATACCAATGGATGGAGAAGGATTCGAACCTTCGAAAGCGTCGCTAACAGATTTACAGTCTGCCCCCTTTGGCCACTCGGGAACCCATCCAAATAGATCAACCATGTATACAAAGTATACATTATTCAGTTGAAAGCCGATGATCGGACTCGAACCGATAACCTGCTGATTACAAGTCAGCTGCTCTGCCAATTGAGCCACATCGGCATACGAAAGCTTGGCAATGAATATTATATCTAAGTGGGACCTATAGGGCTCGAACCTATGACCCTCTGCTTGTAAGGCAGATGCTCTCCCAGCTGAGCTAAGATCCCATGGGATATATCATATAAGCGACCCAGAAGGGACTCGAACCCTCGACCTCCGCCGTGACAGGGCGGCGCTCTAACCAACTGAGCCACTGGGCCATATGATAACTACACAAGGAATGCCAAGTATAAAGCATACTTCGCATTCTTAGAAAATGTTACATCCAGGGGATTTCACCGGTTCCCCTCCCGCCGGAAGTCTCCTTCCTTCTGTACAAACCAAGAGTGTTTTTTACTCTTTTTTCAGGTCAAGCCCTCGACCGATTAGTAACAGTCAG
>JAFADH010000242.1 GCA_023424995.1 Bacillota bacterium
GATCAGCGCGGGGGACTGAACCAGTTTCGGGCCCTGGAGCCGAAGACCTGGGAAAAGGTCATGAACCGGGTCCATGGGGTGAATTTTGGCAATATCTATGCCCGGTCTTCTCTTCTTGGAAATATAAAATCGGAAAAACCTGCCGGTATGACCTGGCAGCAATATGCCGTATTTTTACTGGAAAGCATAGGGTTATATGCTCCTGAGCTGAGGGACCATTATTACCGGAAAATCAGTACATTTTTTGAATGGTGGTCATTGCACGGTTTCCCGGCGGGGAACATACCGGATGAAGCAAATAACAAGCTGGAAGCAAAGAAAAAAATCCCGTCCTGGCGGCGGGTGGCAAGGGCAATTGAAAAGAACGATTTCTGGCTGCGGCGGCTGAGCTTTGCCCAAACAAAGTCAGACGTAGAGCTGTTAAAACAGCTTAGAAAGCAGTATCGGAATTTGATGCAGCCAAAAGATGCAAAAGACCGGCAAACGAGAGAAATACTCCTCTCTCTGGAGGACAATGAGGATGCGGAATAAAAATAAAATAGTATGTTACGAAGGATCATATGATAAGGAGCTTTTTTACGGCAAAATGGGGCGTTTTTTCGCAGAAGAGAAATACCGCCGCCAAATGCCCTATTTGAAAAATGAAGCTGACCGCGTCTGGTTCACCGTAGAGAAAAACCAGCGGGTCATCGCATTTTCCTCCTTGAGGATAATGGATGAATACATCCTGTTTACTACGGAATATGTGGAGGCAGGATACCGCAGGCAGGGATTGTTCAAAGCCCTGACCGAAGTCCGGTTTGCATATTGCAGCGAGCTGGATATGCCCATCCGTACATCCACAGATCTGGCTTACATAAAAGACTACTATGTGCGGCAGGGTTTTCAGGTGTACCGGGCCTCAAAAAAATACTGGTTTCTACTTAAGAGCAATGGCAAGGGGGTGCCGGGACATGAAAGCAGGCTTGTGTTCACAGGCAGTTGAACTGGATAATTTGATCGATAAAATAAAACAGATCCTCAGCTCCATGGAACTGGAAGCCAAGATACGTACCTTGAACGATATCAGAAAGCAGCTGCGGGAGGTTTCTCCTTTTAAGGAACCGGTGGATCTCGTACAGTGGATACCTGCCGACAAGGTCTATGCCAATGATTACAATCCAAATACGGTGGCCCCGGCGGAGATGGAGCTGCTCCACACCTCCATCTGTCTGGACGGCTTTACACAGCCGTTAGTAACCTACCGGCTTAATGATGACCACTATGAAATCACGGATGGGTTTCATAGAAGCCGTATCGCCAGAGAACGTCTGGATATTTATAAAAGGCTATATAAGCATTTGCCCCTGGTTACTATTGACAAACCCCTGGATGAACGGATGGGTTCAACGATCCGGCATAACCGTGCCAGAGGCACCCATCAGATCCGCTCCATGTCGGAGGTTATCCTGTCTTTATCTGAGATAGGCTGGAGCGATATAAAAATTTCCCGGGATCTGGGCATGGAATTGGATGAAATTATTCGTCTGAAACAAATTACGGGATTGAAGCAGGCCTTTCAAAACCACGAATTTTCCAGATCCTGGGTAGAATTTGAGAAAAAACATTACAAGTAATTCCATATTTCATTAAATTCCCAAAATTGCAATAAATTGTAATCATGTGATATACTACTTTATATTCATGAAAGAGCAGAGAGGATTAACACAGTGAAAAGCAAAATCATACGCTGGTCCAACATATATATTTTAAAAGAAATCCGGAGGAAAATATTAATTCTTAATCCTTAGCAGCTAAAACAGCTATACTGCACGAAGGAAAGGATGAGAATAAGGATGATCACAATATATTTGTGTGATGACAATAGGGAAACCCTCAACCAATATACCCGATTGCTTGAAAAAGTAGCCAGAAAAAACAATGTGGAAATCAAAATTTCTTCTTTCAACAGCGGCGAAGAACTGCTGTTTCATTTGTCAGATTCGCCGAATCAAGCGGATATTATCTACCTGGATATTCTCCTGCGCCATATCAATGGGATGGATACCGCCAAAAGACTCAGAGAACTCGGATGCAAGTCGGAAATTATTTTTCTTACGGTCTGTGAGGATTTTGTATATGAGGCATTTGATATTGCCGCAGTTCATTATTTGCTCAAATCAACAACCTCTACAGATAAATTTGAGCAGGTATTTCTCCGGGCCGTAACATTGGTCCAGGAAAAAATAACCGGTATGTTTATCTGTAAGTCAGGTAATTCGCAAAAAGTAATTCCGGTCAAGGATATTACTTTTTTTGAGATTTGGAAAAGAGTAGTAACCGTGCATTACAAACATGAAAGCGCCGAGGAAAGCGTTAATTTTTATTCGACCATGGAGGAATTGGAGGGCCGGCTGCTGAATAAGGATTTTGTCCGCGTCCACCGGTCCTACCTGGTGAATCTTCACTGCATATCAAAGCTTCACCAGAACGGCATTATCCTAAAGACCGGTGAAAATATTCCGATCGGTGTTACTTATATCAAGCATGTCAAAAAGATTTTTGCCGATTATGCCAACCGTGTCAGCGTTCATAGCTATTGACTGCAGGACCCGGGCGTATAAGCTGCCGGACCGGCAGAAAACCATTGATGGCTTGGGAGGCCTTACTTCCATACATAGACCGGTATTTGACCGTTCACCCTTCCGCTCCGGGTTATCATTGCATAAAATAAAAAGGAATATATCTGTGAGCTTGCCCATAAGATATATTCCTTTTTATTTCATGTATTCCGTTTTATTATAAATTTAATCCGTGCGTTCTGCTTCGAATGCTTACCATAAGCGTTACCTTTACAGTTAACTCGGTCCAGGCAGCCTCACGGCACACAAGAGCTTTTGCTTAGTGCTGCTTCATTCCTGACCTGACACGGTTCACAAATTCCTGTTGCGTAAGACCCAGACGTCAACATCACTTATAAAGGGCAGCCCTACAGCAAGACACCCTAGGCAGAACATCACCCCTGCTATAGCGGATTGCAGGTACAGGGCACCGCTGTCTCCCCGGCTGCACGGAAATTTTATGGCTGTTTCATATACAGCTTTCCATATCTGACCGCTGGTTTCCGTAAAAAAGCTGTATGCCCAGTATATAATTTTTACTAAGGAATGTCAACCCTCAAGCTTTTCCATTTTATTACGAATCCGAAGATCTTTAAAAAATGCCTGCAATACCTGCGTGCATTCCTTCTCAAGAACTCCGGTCTCAAGCTCGACCTGATGATTGAATTCCTTCATCTGAAGTATATTGAGGATGGAGCCCGCACAGCCGGCTTTGGGATTCATGGTGCCTACGACCACCTTCTTAATTCTGGCTTGTACAATTGCACCCGAACACATCTGGCAGGGTTCCAGGGTCACATACATGGTGCAATCCTCCAGCCGCCAGTCTCCCATGGCTTTACTGGCTTTTTGGATGGCGATAAGCTCTGCATGAGCCAGGGTTGTCTTCCTGGTGTTGCGCTTGTTATATCCCCTGCCGATTATTTTATCCTGATATACGATGACGCACCCGATGGGAACCTCGCCCAGGCGAATCGCCTTGCGCGCTTCCTTCAGCGCCTCCCGCATATATCTCTCATTCATCATACCATGATCCTTTGCTTATAGACTAGATCCTTATAATCTGATATTATAAAAACAGATTAGGCACCGGAAGCTTCCGGACTAATCCGCTTACCGTGGATAGTATAGCATAACAAAAATGAGGTGGCAATATGCAGATCAATGGCTTTAATAAACTGACCCTGCTGGATTATCCGGGACATCTGGCGGCTACCGTCTTCCTGGGCGGCTGTAATATGCGCTGTCCCTTCTGCCATAATGCCTCCCTGGTAACGAAGGTATCCACCCAGCCGGTTATCCCGGCAGAAGAGGTTCTGGATACACTTGCCAAACGCCGGGGAATCCTGGAGGGCGTATGTATAACCGGAGGGGAACCCACCTTATATCCGGATCTTCCTGATCTGATCAGACGAATAAAGGACATGGGTTATCTCGTAAAATTAGATACAAACGGAACAAATCCCGGGATGATGAAAGCCCTGGCAAAGGATGCGCTGATTGATTTTATTGCAATGGATATTAAAAATTCCCGTGAGAAATATGCCCTGACCTCAGGTATGCCCCATATTAATATGGCTCTGATCGAGGAGTCTGTTACGTATCTGAAGTCCGCTCCCATCCCATATGAGCTGCGGACTACCATAGTAAAGGAATACCATACGAAGGAAGATATGCGGTCCATCGGTGAATGGCTGGCCGGTGCCGCCGCATATTACCTTCAATCCTATAAAGATTCCGGTGATATCATTATGCCGGGGCATAGCAGTCATACCAAAGAGACTTTGCTGGAATTCGTGCAGATACTTACCCCTTACATCAAAAACGTGTCTCTTAGGGGAGTGGATCTGTAAAGTATCTGCTAATCAGGAATGAGACCATGGAAAGAGGCGGCGGCTATGAACAGAATCTATGAGACTGATCGTTTAATTATAAGGACTCTGGGCAAGGAGGCAGCATACCTTGTCCTCTCCTTTTACCAAGACAATATGGAGGTCTTTGAACCCTGGGAACCCATCCGGTGCAATAGCTTCTATACCCTGCCTTATCATAAAGCTTCCCTTGCTGCGGAATATAATCAGATGGCAGAAGGAAAGCTTATCAGATACTGGGTCTTTATAAAGGATAATCCCGAGGAAATTATCGGGTCCGTATGTTTTCAGAATCTTCTGAAGGAACCCTACCGCAGCTGCAGCCTGGGTTATAAATTCGGAGCAAAATATCAGCATCAGGGCTATGCCACGGAAAGTATCGGCCGATGCCTTGATATCATATTTCATGAGTATCATATCCATCGTGTAGAGGCTTATATCATGCCCGGCAATATCCCGTCATTGCAGCTGATTGAACGGCTATCCTTCCGGCATGAGGGAACGGCTGCTTCTTACGCCAGAATCAACGGTTCCTGGGAAGACCATGAACGCTACGCGCTGATCAATCCGGAGGATACCGGTTCGTCCATATAAAGTGCGCTCCTGCGGAGTTAGAAGTTGACCTCCAGGAGCCAATATCCGAAGTCTCCCTGCTGCAGCTCCCTTCTGCGGATGGATTTAAAGCTTTCAAAACCGAACATCCTTGCCATAAAGCGTTCACGGTTATGATATATTCCGGGAATACCAAGAATATAGCGGCAGCCGTAACGGTCCTTCAGTTTGGCAAAGATCAGGTGATGATAGCAATAATATCCGTGCATCAGAAA
>JAFADH010000230.1 GCA_023424995.1 Bacillota bacterium
TTGAATTTTCTTGATTTAAATCCACGAATATGAATTTTGCTACCATTATGATAGTTAATACCAGCCCATACAGCCTTATACTCCTGTTTCTAAGCTTAAATCCTGCCGATATGCTTCCTATGGCTACGATCAGTCCGACTATGCTGTATGCTGCGGATATTATATTTAAATCTAAAAACGACCAGAGTATTGTCCAGGTTAACATTAGATATTTTAAGACAATCCATATTCCTGTGAATGTCTTATTTCGTCCATTACCGGAAAGAATTATCTTGCTTTGTATTAATGCAACAGCAATTGCAGCCAGCGTAAATATCAATTGCAGAAACAGCTTATCCGCAAACATTATTCCCCGCAGTCCATAAAAATACAGCCCGGTTGAGACCAAATAGAGCAGCACCCGCATACCCTTATCGTCTTCCAATGTATCGTTTATACCAAAGAATTTAAACTGTTCATTCTTCCAATTTTTAAAATAACCGATTTTTAGTAAAGCAATGATAAGAATGACGGTAATTAAATAGCCGATCGCATTGTCGACGTATTCATTAATATATGGTAAGTAATTAAAGATATTGGAAGGTATTCCAAAGCTGTTTGCTATTATCACTATAATGCCAAATGTCTTTAATACGTTGATCTGCTTATATTTTTTTAAATCAGTGCAGCGCCATAACACATATCCCATTAATCCCAACTGAACTATTCCATAAAAAGAACAGATTAAATTATCCGAATAAGTGTAAATCAGGAAGAATGAATCCAATAAAATTATTGACCCGGTCAACAAGGATTGATTTTCCCGTTTAAATACCCTTTCGCTCACAACCAGTAATAATCCGATCAGAATAATTCCTGTCGGCACTTCATATAATTCAATATTTATAACCAAAGAAGTGAAAACCAGTATTAATATATAATATCTCGTTAACCACTTTTCGATCCATTTATAAAAAACAGCATTTAATATAAACTGAAGCAAATTTACTGTAAAAAACAGTACGAAACAGGTTATTAATTTTAGATCCAGATAATTACTGCTTAGGTTACTTATAAATAAAATTGTCAATATTGTTGTGGCTGCACCCGCTCCAAGATAGATGGGAATTGCATTTGGATTATTAATCACTTTATAAAATATATTCATGAGCAGATAGATGATTAAGATTACAGCCATTTGCGCAGCATAGCTGTTCAGCAGTTGTTCTGATCTAAATAATCCGTCCGCAAAGCAACGAATTAATATGGTTGCATAGCATACCCATGATAAAATTATACTGGTTATCAGTTCCGCTTTTTTCTTTTTTAACGTTATGGATACCATTACCGCTGAAATGCCTGATACAAATAAGATCAGCAGCCATAGTTCCGCATCCCCCTGCATAAGCGTCAATCCTAATATCAGGGTAATGTAGCTGCCTATATATGCTATTATTGTTGTGAAGAACAGATGGGTGTACCGTGAGGATATGATAAAAAATACAGCCCATATGCCTGCCAGGAATATAGTCGTATTATTCCCGATCATATGAAATACCAGATTGGCAGATAACATGGCAATGAACAGTAGACCGGCTCCTGTTCCAAGGATTATGGATGTTACCGGATTCTTCTTTGTCCTTATAAGCCAGAAGCCTAAAGCGGATAGTATAATGCCCGCTAACGATATGATCAATAATTTGATTTCCGGTGTCATTCGGTTCCATACCAGGCTGATAAAAGAAATTGCACCTACAAAAATAAGCACTGCCGCCAACGCACCTATGATATATTTTCCCACCAATGCTTCTTTATCTTTACTCCCGCTCCCCCGATTGCCGGTTTGTTTATTTTCTTCCTGTCGATTATGTATTAATTGGGCAGGCCTCTCACCGGTTGCTGCGTTCTGTATTGGCATGGTCTTTTCTATTGCCGGAAATACTGTATTTGGCCTTTCCAGCTTTAATTTTTCTAACTCAGATCTTCTTATGATATTTTCTAAATAAGCTACTCTTCGTTCAAGTTCCGTTATTCTCTCCTCTGATACTGCCATTTCACACCGCCCTTTTCTCTATATATACGCAATGGTATAATTCAAATTTATTGCCAACCATATTTTAACATTGTTAAATTCTAATTACAATATTTATGAGTTGTTTCATGTCAATGCCCGTTTAAGGAAATAGTCCTATTCAAAAAGAAACAAGCACCCGATTTTTATCTGATACTAATCTCTTCCCGGCTAATTTCAGTCCGGATATTCCGACAGCATATTAGTACAGAACCCTGTTACACCAATAATTGTTTTCCGCTGTGGCTTCCCGCAGCTTAACTGTGCCAGATGATTTAACAGCACTTGCGCCTCATTTATAAATTACAAAGCAATCCTCTTCTTCGGTGAATTCTTAAATTCAATAGATATGCATGCTGCCTGAGCCAAGGGAATCTTAAAAATAATCCGAGAAATAAGGAGTCTGCTGCTCAATGGCATCCTCCAGCATATCCACCGTTTCCGGCCTGCAGGATATACGCCCGATTTTGTGGAGATAATCCGCCCGCTTGTATCCTAACAGCATGGTCGTCAGGGTTTGAATATTGATTTTATCGCTGCTTTTCTTTGATACGCGAATTACTTCGCCCTTCCCTTCCGCTGTTATGCGCAGTGTAAAGACACCCTGATTCCATGAAAGCATGGGATCGTCCAACGTAAATGTCCATTCACGGTCAGTGGTGTCCGGCTTGAAGGGATACCCGGCGATAAACGGCTCCAAGTCCACAATGCGGGCCATGAAATAGGGGGAGATCGTCTCCTTGATATCCGCATCCTCCAGCAAAAATGCCAAAGGTTCATCCGTGTAAATATTGCCGATAACCTTTGAAATCATGGAAAAATGCGCACTGATAAAATTCCAGAGCCCGCTGCGGGCTTCTTCGTTAAGAAATATCATATCCTTAATGTGAAATACCTCATCTGCGATCCGGTAAAGCACATAGCCGTCCGGCTGCCCCTCCGTATTGTAATATACGGCTGCCATCATATCATCCGGATCCCACAGCCAGTATTCATTCCAAAGCAGGTCACTGCGCAGCAAAGCGCCATGAGTCTGAAGAGCGTACCGTTCATAGGTTTTCTTCACCTGCTCGCTTTCCACCGCCACACGCTCTATCTCACCGGGGACCTGCTTATTCTTCGGCAGCTGATAATCATTAATTTCATATGTGATCTTATCGGATATGATCTCCCAGCCCTTTCTCCGGTAATAGGGAATGGAATACGGATACAGGAAAGAAATGGACTGCCCTCTTTTTTTCATATTCTCCAGTGTCTGATACAGCAGCTTGTGCATAAGCCCTTGATTGGAATATTCCGGATATGTGCCGACTGCGGTAAGCCCTCCCATATCATAGGTTTTATTAAAGATGCGCACCTGCAGGGGATAGACCGCCGCCTGGGATATAAGTTTGTCCCCGTCAAACTAGCCCAGCACATCCGCGTGTTCCAGGACAGGAGTCTTCGCCTGGATAATCTCCTGTTTATCCCATCCGATCTGGCTTAATTCCCTGTCGGTGACCTGAAACACATACCTCAGCAGCTGATTGTACTGTTCAAGATGCTCTACGCCTACCTTTTTTATTTTAAGCTGTCTTTTACTGATCATAAGAATCCTCCCT
>JAFADH010000232.1 GCA_023424995.1 Bacillota bacterium
AAATAGGGTGATGTTATAAACCCGTTATCACCATAGATATAAGTATTATTATCTACTTTAATCGTTGTGTAAGAGGTACTGGGATTTGCATGTCCAAACAGTAAATTCTTGTAATCATCCGTTGATAATTCCGGATTGCCTCCGGTGGTTCCTATCGTAAATCTGCCATTGCCCGGATTAACGGCAAACTCAATGAATTCATTGGATAATACATTGTTATTTATAGCAGCCGTTTCTGCCGCGGAGGACTGCTCCCGGATAATCTGATTTACCAGTTCTTCTTTACGCTGTTGATATTCATCCTGACTCAGACCGGTCCAGTCCTCCCCTTCATAAGGTACGGCTTGTACCAATCCATGACTGATCATATTAACTGATAAGAATATTACAAATAATATCGAAGATATTTGTTTCAGCATTTTATTATTCATAACGGCCCTCCTTATAAAATTGATAAACCCAAGTATTTATAGTATAAATATACAATTTTTGTCTTTTTTTGTATATATTACTTAATACCCAGGCAGCGGTTCGTTTGGTATAGTAAAGAAAAACGGCATTTAGCTTGTGTTTGCTAAATACCGTTTTCTACTGAAATATTTGTCTTATAAATAGACTCTTTATATTTATTTTCAAATATCCTGCACTCTTTATTGCATTACATAATATCTTCCCTTAGGCACAATAAACGGTGAACCGGATACCGGATCCTGAATCACCATGCAATTCAGTCCAAAGACCTGATGAATCAATCCTTCCGTGATGATCTGGGAGGGTGTGCCCTGTGCTATAAGATTCCCCTCATGCACTGCAAAGATATGGTCCGCATACCTGGCTGACAGATTGATGTCGTGCAGCACCATGACGATTGTCGTCCCGCGCTTGCGGTTAAGATCCGTCAGCAGATCGAGGATCTCAATCTGATATGTGATATCTAAGAATGTGGTGGGCTCATCCAGAAGCAGGATATCCGTCTGCTGGGCCAGGGCCATGGCGATCCACACCCTCTGGCGCTGTCCGCCCGAGAGCTCATCCACGCTCCGGTTGGCAAGCTCGGTGATGCCCATGATATCCAGGGCTTCTTCCACCGCTTCGTGGTCCTTCTTTCCCATACCCTTTAAAAATGTCTGGTAAGGGAACCGGCCGCGGGCTACCAGGTCGGAGACCATAATCCCTTCCGGAACCACCGGTGACTGCGGAAGCAGTCCCAGCACCTGTGCCAATTGTTTTGAAGGTATCGTATGTATCTCTTTGCCGTCAAGGGTCACCTCTCCCGAGACAGGACTTATTAATCTGGCAAGGGTTTTCAATAAGGTGGATTTACCGCAGGCATTTGCGCCTATGATCACACTGACCTTATTGCTGGGGATGACTACGTCGATACCATTGATTATTACTCTTTTGTCATATCCGGCAACTACATTGCCGGCTGCAAATGATCTTTTCTTATTCATGCCGCTCCCCCTGTCCGATTCATCCGTATAAGCAAAAATAGAAGATAAGGCGCTCCCAGAATTCCCGTGATGATACCCACAGGAAAACGGGTAGCAAATAAAAACTGACCGATTAGATCCGAACCCAGGACCAGGACTGCCCCCACAAGTCCCGAGGGAAGAACATTCGATGTTCCTTTGCCGGCAAGCCTGCCGGCGATGGGTCCTGCCAGAAATGCCACAAAGGCCACCGGCCCCGTAACTGCCGTGGCAAAGGCAATCAGGAATACCGAACCCAGAATCAGCAGCAGCCGTGTCCGGTCCGCCTTCAGCCCGAGCGTAATAGCGGATTGCTCCCCTAATTCCAATATGGTGAGATGTCTTCCAAGTAACAGGATGATCCCGCCAAAGACGACTACAATCAGAAGAAGCACCGGTATATCCTTCATCTGCATTCCGTTCAGACTGCCGCTGAGCCATCGGAGTGCCGCAGGCACATCATACTGGTTGGCCCTGAGCAGCAAGAAGGATATCACTGAATTCAACATAGCCTGGACTCCGATCCCGATCAAGATGAGCCTTCCTCCGGAGAAGCTGCCGCCCTTGGATAGGGCATAGATAACTGCTGCCACCAAAAGTCCAAAGACCACCGAGGCTATAGAGACGACCGTTCCGCTTACCCTTAGAACCAGGATGCAGAATACTGCTGCCACACTGGAACCGGAGGTTACTCCGATAATATCCGGACTGGCCAGGGGATTGCGGAGCATGGTCTGAAAGGTATTCCCCGCAATTCCGAAGGCGATGCCCACCAGAAGCCCCGACAGCATCCTGGGCAACCGTAAGGTTCCTATGGCAAAGGCCGCTCCCTGTATCTGTTCTCCCATAAGGACCCGGAGCACTACCGTAATGGGATACCGGGTGTTGCCGAGGACCAGCATAATACCGGCAAGGATCACGGTCAATGCAGCCAGAATGGCGGTAACTGTGATCCATCGGATTTTTCGGCGCAGATAACCCATTTTTATAATATTAAGATTATTTTCTATCATAATGACCGCACCTTCGCTCTCATGGCTATCATAATCAGGATCGGAGCCCCGAAGAATGCCGTGATGATTCCTGCCTCAAGCTCACCCGGCTTCCCGATGAGTCTTCCCAGAATGTCGGATACGGTCAGGAGAACCGCTCCGCCCACTGCAGACATGGGGACGATATACCGCATATTGGGTCCGCAGACCAGACGCATGATATGGGGAACCATAAGCCCTACAAAGCCGATGGGTCCGGCCAGCGCAGTGGTCGCGCCGCATAGCAGCACACCTGCAAGGGCTCCGACACTTCGTATGATTCCCGTACGTACGCCAAGTCCTGTAGCCACATCATCTCCCAAAGCCAGTGCATTCAGGGCGGGCGCAGAGCAGATACCGATTATGATACCAACTGCAAGGAAGGGAGACACCGTAAGGATTCCCTCCCAGGTCGCACCGCTGGCACTGCCTACCTGCCAGAAGCGAAAGGCATGCAGGGCATCTGTCCTTGGAAGGATAATTGCGCTGACCACGGAAGATAAGGCGGCACTGGTAGCCGCTCCCGCCAGGGCAAGCTTGATGGGGGTAGCACCTCCCTGTCCAAGGGAGCCTATCCCGTATACGAAGACAGCCGTTACAGCCGCACCGGCCAGAGCGAACCATATGTACTGCCCGGCTGTGTTAATATGAAAAAATGCAATCCCGCACACTACAAATAGGGATGCACCTGTATTTACACCCAGGATACTGGGGTCAGCGATAGGATTGCGGGTAATGGCCTGCATCAGAGCGCCGGAGACTCCAAGGGAGGCTCCGGCAATGATACTGAATACAGTTCTTGGAATACGTTCCCGTACCACCAATGCATTAAAGGTCTCCCCTTGCAGCTTCACCAGGGCATCCATCACCTCGGGAAAGCTTACATACCGTGCCCCAAAGGCCAGGGAGGCCAGAACACACAATGCAATGCAGGCAGTACTGACAACAAATAATATAATTACTTTGGAAGATCTCATTCTACTTTATTCGCTGCTTCTCCAAGCAGAGCCAGATATTCATCAATGGTAGCAGGGATGGAAAGCGCACTGGGAGTACAGGATGCCGACAACGGTGATCCGTCTTCGATCAAAACCACGGATCCTCTTGCGATGGCAGGAATGGTACCTACCAGGGCATCTGCCTGCAATGCCGCAAACACAGCAGCATCACCATATCCAATGACGATATCCACGTCCTTTAATACATCTGCGTTCTCAGCGCTTATCTCCAGTGCAAAGCTTGCGGAGTCCTCAGCCATGGCTAACACGCTCTCGGGGAATATCATTCCCAGATCCGTAAGATATGCCGCACGCGGGTCCGCCGGAAGATATACATAGAACTTTCCAAGATCGGACGGGTTAAAATAAAAGAATGCCGCTGTCTTTCCTTCCAGCTGGGGATATGCACTTGTCTTCTCAGCGATCAGCTGCTCCAGCTGTGCAACCAGCTGCTCGCCTTCCGCTTTCATTCCCATACCGGCCGCATCCATAATAATCATATCACGCCAGTAGGTCTGCCATGCAAGGGTGGGATATGCCACAACCGGAGCGATCTCACTTAATAAATTATACTCCTCCTGGGTAAGTCCCGAATAAGCTGCCAGGATTACATCAGGCTGCGCGTCACTGATGGCTTCAAAATCCAGGCCGGCGGTATCCCTAAAGAGATTGGGATTCTCCACCCCAAGGTTTTTAAATGCTTCCTTCGTCCAGGGCAATAAACCGCTGCCGTCGATCACACCATAATTTGCCTCGGATATACCTACCGGAACAACACCAAGTGCCAATGGCGTATCCTGATTCCCCCAGGAAATCGTCGATATACGCTCCGGCTTCTTCTGGATCACTGTTTCACCGTAAGCATGCTTTATGGTAATCGGGTATTCCGCTTCATCAGTTGTATTGTCAGAAGCAGCATCATCTGCCGGAACCTCTGTTGCCGCAGGAGCCTCTGTTGCGGCAGGAGTTGCCGTAACATCTCCCTCATCGGCAGTTTTATCCTTAGCCCCGTTTGAGCAAGCAGTTAAAGACAGGGCAATTGCAATTGCCAATACGGAATTAATCTTTTTGAATTTCATATATTATGTACTCTCCTTCTTTCCCAATCAATGAATTATGCAGATAATACCTATCGTGTACATCACCGTATACATTCATTGATCTCTAAATTATATTTGTTGGCTATAAGCAACGAATGTAGTATATAATAATGTGTTTATACTGTCAAGTATTTTGATATTGATTATCATTATCTATATATAAAGAAAATACTCCAACTCAAATAAAAATCCAGAACCCAATAAGCTCTGTCATCCCTTATTGTTTCCGGATTTTCTATGATTGGCTTTTCAGCTTTGCGTGCTTATTCCGAAGCAAATACCCTGCTTTTTTGATCCTATGTGATAAATGTTTTCAATTAATACTCTTTCCTCATCATATGCAATTACATAATTAATAAAATACTCCAAAGCGGTATAGTAACAATTGAAAAAGCCGTTGTTACCACGATGCATCTTGTCGCAAATGCAGAATCCCCATTATATTTTTGTGCCAGGATTGCGGTTGTAACAGGTACCGGCATAGCGGCAAGTATGGTGGCAACCCCCGCCACTGTCCCGTCCAGATGCAAAAGCCTTCCTGTCACGTACACACACAGCGGTATTGCAAATAACCTTATTACACTGAAGGTCAATATGGTTTTATCTACAAAGTGCTTCATCTTAATATCCCCGAGTATGGTACCTACGACAATCATCGATATTGCCGTATTGCAGGCGCTTATATCTCTCAGCGGATCCAGTATTATCTCCGGCAGCCTTAGCTGTGTGACCATTAAGAATAATCCGATAAACACCGAGATAACACATGGATGAGCAGATACTTTGAGTAATAATTTCCTTTTATCCCGGCAATTACTGAACAGCCCCACTCCCACCGACCACATGATCACCCTCTGCGGGATCAGATAGACGGAGGCAAGGGCCAGCCCAAATCCCGAATACAGCTCTTCCGCAATTACATTTCCCAAAAACCCGGCATTTGAGCAGATGGTACCGTAATATAAGATCGTCCTCCGTCCTTTATTCTGCTGCTTATACATTCTTTTCCCGATAAATCCGCATACCGCCTGAAGCCCAACGGAGACTAAAAATATGCTCACCAGCAGGATAAGCTTATCCCTGCTAAACACCTGCAAGAAGGATACGATGATATTGCATGGCAGAATTGCATATATCACCAGGTCCGTCAAGCTGTCTCTTCCCTGTTCTGTGATAATACCGAGCCGCTTTAAAAGAGCTCCGATCAGCATAAAGATAAATAATTTTAATTGTAAATCCAGTAATTGACCCATACAATCCCTTTGCTCTTATTGATATATAAGAGATACAGGCCAATTGAATCGTTCAACCGGCCTGCATTAATTAATCTCTGATATATCCTTATATTCTCTATATTTCTAAATCTTCTTTTTTTACATGAGGTGCTTTTACGCCCAGGTGCTCTTCCAGGCATCTTACGATCCAGTCGTGATCGGCAAACTGATCAAGACCGGAGATGATTATGCTCCCTATCACACCGGTGGCTTTCATCCGAACGGGAAAGGCTCCTCCGTCAATTGCATATTCCATAGGATCCAGATACCAGTCCGCCAGTGTCTTACCTTTTTTCCGGAGTGTCATACCGGCATGGAGACTGCTTCTTTCCGTAGTCATCACGGTATGGTGCTTTCTTCTGATCCAGTTTAGATTCTGAATATTTGCACCATTGGAGACGTATTGGAACAGGACCAGTCCATCCGCCATACGGATGCTTACCGCAACCGGAAAGCGGTTTTCCTGCATCCTTGAGACAATAAAGGAACCAAGCTCCCAGGCATCCTCATGGTTAAATCCACTAAATCGCAGGAGTTCCTCCTGTTGTTCCAAACTGGCTAAAATATCATCCATCTTCATACTTATAAGACCTTCTTAAGATTCCTTTACCAGGAATTCCCGTTCCTTTTCACTTAATATTACATCTGCGAACCTCAGGGAATCCTTTACCTGCTGAGGGTTGCTGCAGCCGATGATGGGCATCACCGGGAACGGAGCCCCGGTCAGGTAGGAAAGGCATATTCCTGCGGCATTCATGTTCTTTTCCCCGCAAAGCTTCCTGCACCTCTCAATACGGCCCAGATTCTCATCCAGCAGGAAGCGGCTGCGCACCTTCTCCGATATGGAATCCGCTCCCTGCTCGATTACCTTTGAGAACAGTCCCCTTGCCTGGGGAGAGAATACCATTACCGGGAACTGCGATTCCTTATACCAGGCCTGCTGCGCCTCATCCATGCAGACAAGGGTCGGATCGTCCCAGGACCGGGGTGTCGAGATCGCAAGACTCCACTGCACCTGTGATATCTCAAAGGGATGCTTCCCGTTAGCCCCGGCATAGGCAAGGGCTTCACTGATTCTCCCGGCTGTCCAGTTTGATACGCCCAGGTGCCTGATATAGCCCTGATCCACCAGCCCGGATACCATATCCACGATCTCACCCACCGGCATGTCGGGATTATCCCGATGGAGGAACCAGATATCCACTTGATCCGTCTTTAAAGCTTCCAGACTGGAGAACAGGTCATCCCGTATGTTCCTTTCGCTGATACGGCTTACCAGCATGCTGTTTCTGTCCGGATGGGCCCCCTTATCGGAGATAACCACCTTTCCTTCCAATCCGTTGGCAGCAATCCATCTGCCCACTGTCTGCTCGCTGTGTGATACGGCACCCGTTCTTTCCTGTCCGTACACATGGGCAGTATCCAGAAAGCGTCCGCCCAGTTCATAATAAGCATCCAGGATCCGAAATGCCTCTGCCTCCGGCATCTCCAACCCATAATAATCACAACCCAATGACAGCTGGGATACCTCCAAAGGATTTTGGCTGTGTTCAAATAATGTGATTGTCTTCATCCTTATCCTCCTGCATGATATATCACCTTTCAATAATCATATAAAGCATGATTATTAAAAGGTATTAAACATACTTTCCTTTCTGCTGACTCTATTCCATATAATTGACTTAATTTAATAAGCTCCTTATCTCAGTCTTTAATCTCTTATCTGCCTGCTCCAGATTATTCTTACTCCTATTAAGCCAATTCATATTATCATCTATGTGTTTTTTGGCTGAAGCTATCATCGCTTCCATCGCCTCGTGCCCGGTTCCTCCGAATACCTTACGGCTCCTTACAAAATGGACCGGGTCAATGCTGCGAAGGATGGGTGCAAAATCCCCGGTAAATACCTCGCCAAAGACCTCTTCATAAGTCCCGGCGAAGAACTCCTCTGACAGATTCTTCAGGTTATAATTCATCCTGTCCGCTTTCTTTACAAGCTGTGCAACAAAATGATGGGCTTTTCGAAACGGTATGCCATAAGAGCGGTACATCTCATCGGCTATATCGGTCACGACGGAGAAGCTCTCATAGGCTCTGTCAAAAAGGAGCTTTTTATCTACGTCAAGAGTAGCCATCACCGCTTCAAATAACACTATATTCCTGTCAAACAGTTCAACGGCATCCGATAAGATATCCTCGGCATCTTCATAGTCTGATATATCTCCGTAGGGAGATTTAAAAAACACGTCAAGCACCGTATCCGCCAGTCCCTTCACTGCGGACAGGGCAGCTCTCAGATGCTCCAATGCAATAGGATTACGCTTCTGCGGCATGATGGAACTGGTGGATATATATCCGTCCGAGACCTTGATCATACCCATCTCCTGGGTGGCCCAAAGCACCATATCCGTTATTACCCGTCCAAGATCCAGAGCACAAAGCCCCAGGGCAGATGCCGACTGTGTGAAGAAATCACAATTGCCGACTGCATCATAGGAATTTACAATGACACCGCCAAAGCCCGTAAGTTCCGCCACCGTTTCCCTGGAGATATCAAAGCCGGTCGTTGTGATCGCAGCGGCACCCATGGGTGAGCGGTTCGACGCAGAATAACTGTCCTGAAGCCTTGATATATTGCGGTCAATCACGTCGGCAACCCCCAGGAAATAATGCCCTAAAAGTCCCGGCTGGGCATGCTGGGTATGAGTATGTATGACATATAAGGTATCCTTATGTTCTTCCGCAAATAATGCGACGGTATTCTGCAGCTTTATCATCCGGCTGATTACCGATAACAGATCCTCCCTTACTACCATACGGGACCAGGCCAGGCACATATCATTGCGGCTTCTTGCCAGATGAAGGCTGCCTCCGGCACCGTCGGTCTTTCGGATGATCTCATCCTCCATTTTAAAATACATGTCCTCAAATCTTCCGTCATAGCTGCTGTCCGCATAGGAAGCATAATCAATCTCCTGCAGCGCCTTCATGATCTTGACGGCGTCTTCTTTCGTAACAATTCCCTGCTTGTACAGCATAATCAGATGGGCTTCGTTCATTCTCCTCATGTGGGGAAGTAATTTTGTCTTGGCCCTTTCATAACCGGGCACCAATTCCATGCGTACCAGCGCCTTGCCCGGGTAGCTCCTGCCTTCATAAGCAAAGGCCTGTTCCCTTGCCTCCGTATAAGTCTCAGCCAAAGGCTCCCGCTGCGGACTATCCGCACTTTCCGGATCCTCCATACTGATTGGTATTAGCTTGTTCCGTATCATACTGCCCTCCAAAATCCCGCCTTACTGGTCATAAACAGAACCGTCCTCATGCAGCTTGGTCACATATTCCCTTGGAATATAGGGATACTGCTCCTCTGCATCCGGCGCAAGCTCTATTCCTATCCCAGGCGCATCGGGAATGATCAAAAATCCGTTGTCCAGCTTCACCTGGGATTTCACGATCCTGCTTTTTGGCGGTATCTCTTCACCAATCGGATATTCCTGAATCAAGAAATTAGGTATCGCTGCCGCCAGCTGGATGCAGGCTGCCGTACTCACCGGACTTAATGGGTTATGGGGAACCACAAGAGCACCGAAGCCTTCCGCCAGAGCAGCGATTTTCTTGGCATGGGTAAGACCGCCGCACATACACACATCAGGCCTTATGTAACGGCAGGCCCTCCTTGAAAGCAGCATAGCAAACTCCTCCAGGGTATGTATGCGTTCTCCCGTGGCGACAGGAATTGAAATTGCCCTGGCGACCTCAGCCATATCATCAAAGTTGTCAGGCCTTACCGGGTCCTCATAGAACAGCGGCCGGACCGGCTCGATCTCCCTTCCCAGTGCGATGGCTTCAGGAACTGTCAGCTGGCGGTGGATCTCAATACACAGATCCACATCGCTGCCGACTGCTTCTCTGTAGGCATATACGCTTCTGGCAGCCTCCGTTATCTTGGCGGAGAAGCTTTGCTGTGCCTGATAATTCTTACGGGGGGTATCTACGAACGGAGTCAGATGCCCCACCGCCAAAAATCCTTTCTCCTTGGCATCCCTGCAGCCCTGGATCAGCTTCTCCCTGGTATCCCCATATACATGGTAATACACCCGCGCCTTATCCCTGGTCTTCCCGCCCATGAGCTGGTAGCAGGGAACCCCGTAGTATTTTCCCGCGATATCCCACAGGGCGATATCTATGGCCGACAATGCACCCATGATAGCTGCCCCGCGAAAATGATAGCAGCGGTATAAGTACTGCCAGTGATGTTCCCTGAGAAGCGGATCCTGTCCGATGAGATATCTCTTAAAGGTCTTGACGGCTTCGGCGCTGGCCTCCAGAAAAGCCCAGGCTCCGGATTCCCCAAGGCCTGTTATTCCCTCGTCTGTCTCCACCAGAATAAATAAATACTGATCAACAAATTTTATCTTTATATCCGTAATCTTCATATTTTTATCCCTTTACCGAACCGTTGGTCAGTCCTCCCACCAGATATTTTTGTGCGAATAAAGCAAAGAAAAACGATGGAATACATACAATCAGGGAAGCGGCAAGCACGTCTCCCTGGAGCATGCTGTCCCGGGAGCTGAAGTCCGCTATAATGACCGGCAGCGTCTTCTTGCTTTCATCAATCAACAGCGTATTCGCCAGAAGGAAATTGTTCCATATTCCTATGAAGGACATAATACCGCTTGCCGCAAGACCGGGAAGCGCCACCGGCAAAAATACATGCCACAGGGTCTTAAAGCGTGCCAGACCGTCTATCTCGGCTGCTTCGATCAGATCCTTGGGAATCGTCTCAAAGTAAGACTGCATGGTCCATATGCATATGGGCAGCTCAAATGCAATATAACACAGAATAACTCCCAGAAAGTTATTGATCAGTCCCAGCTTAGACATCAGCAGATAGATCGGGATGATGATCAGTATCTGGGGAAACATATATACAAAAAGCACCATGCGGCTGAAGCTTTCCTTCAGCCTGTAGGTATATGCCTTATAGCTGAACGCCGCAAAGCATGCGACCACCAGCGTGCAGAAGGTTGCCGTAACTGACAGAAATACACTGTTAAACAGGAACCTTCCGATACCAAATTCCTTAAAAACCTTGGATACAAAAAACAAAGAGAACTGTTTCGGTATAAGACTGGGGGGTATCAGTGTCGATGTCTGCGTATTCTGAAGAGCTGATACCACCAGCCAGTATATGGGGAACAGAATCGGTATCATGGTCAATATCGCCAATACATGAAGAGCGATGTCCTGAAGCAATCTTTTATACTTTTTCATCATAGCCACCGCCTTTTCAATCATAGATCTTATCCTGACGCTTCTTCATAATAAAATATACGGAAGCAAACAGGACTAAAATAATAAACAGGATAATAGTGATCGCCGAGCCTTCTCCCATGCGGTAGGAGCTGAACGCTCTCCGGTAGGCATAGATAGGCGTCGTCTGGGTGGCTTCCGCCGGACCGCCGCCTGTCATAACCCAGGGCAGATCATAGAAGTTAAAGGTCCAGATAAACCGCAGCACTCCGGATACCATGACCACCGGCATCAAAAGCGGCAGCGTGATCCTCCGGAACCGTTGCCAGGCATTCGCTCCATCCACACGCCCGGCTTCATACAGATCGGCGGGAATACCCTGCAGACCGGCCAGGAACATGGTGATAAGCATGGGGGTACCGCGCCATACGTTAGCCAGGATCAGGATAGCCATCGCACTTGTCTCATTGGCGATCCATGCCTTTGGGCTATTGATAATCCCTATATCCATCATGATATAATTGAGGATACCGTAGAGATCATGAAACATCCAGCGGAATATCATGGCTACCGCTACCGTCGGTACCAGCCATGGGGTAATGGCGAGCCCGCGGAACAGCATCTTGCATCTGAGCCTGGGATGATTTAGGAGCGTTGCCATGGCAAGCCCCAATGCTATCTGAGGTGTCAATGACCCTACTGTAAACAGCAGAGAGCGGCCGATTGCCTGCCACAGCTTGATATCCGACAGAATATCCTTATAGTTGGCAAGTCCGATGAAATCCATCACAGGCTTTCTGACGCTATAGCCGGTGAAACTCATCTGAAGCGCATATATCATGGGGTACACCACGATCCCGAAGATTATCAGGATCGCGGGTAAATATAATAACATCCCCTGTCTGCTCATACGAATTTGATTAGAATGAAACTTTTGCTTCTGCATTGGGGAAAATCCTTCCTTTTACAGCAAGTGGCTTAACTCGCTTATGATGTAATCAATAGCTTCTTCTGCGGTAAAACCATTTACCAGCATCTTGATCAAGCCATTGCCTAAGATACTCTGGGACTCAAACTCCCCTGCTCCGGGGAAGGGTCCGTTAACCATGCCAAGGCTGGAAGAGGTGGACAGAATGTCAAGCGCCATATCGGGAACCAGTTTCTTAAGCTCCTCCGGCAATCCGCTTCTATACTCCTCGTTCTCAAACAGCTCTGCTTTCGCAGGGAACATGGCATGAGGATAGCTTAAGAAGAACGGGACCAGGGTGTCGCCTGTGAACAGATACTTTACAAAGTCCTTGGCTAACGCCGTATTGCCGTTAGAAGCCAGGCTTAAGCCTACCCAGCCCTGTCCCGTACCTGTCTGCTTGCGGCCGGGAACCTGGAAGTAGGAAAGATCCGAAAGATCCTCAGGCGCAACTGACTGCATCGTATAGTAGATCTCAGGCGTATCGATACGGCTCATAACAGTGCCGCCCGCTACCATCTCACGCACATTGGTCTGAGTATAGCTTACGGTACCTTCCGGCGCACAATCTTTCACCAGCTTATAAAGGTATTCATATACCTCCGCCATAGCCGCCCGGTCTTCCTCATTAAGATCAATATACCATTCACCGCTCTCATCTACATTGATAAGATCAACACCGTTGGACTGCAGGAAACTCCAGATGGTCTTCCAGCCGTGAAGGTCGCCCAGAGGAATAGCAAAACCATAACGGTCCTTGCCGGGATCCGTAACTGCCTTGCACATCTCATAGTACTCTTCCCAAGTCTCGGGAAGCTTTGTGATACCCGCATCATCCAGCCAGCTCTGGCGGTAATAAGCAACGTAAGGAGTAATATAGAGCGGAACAGAGTATAAGCCGTCCTCATAAGCGCCTTGAACAGTCAGTGAAGTACTGAGGAAAGCATCCGTACCGCCCACTTCTTCCACCAGGTCGGAAAGCTCCAGTAATCCGCCTGTGCCGGCCAGGGATTGAGGATATCCCGTACCTGTAACCATAACATCCGGAGCATTCCCGGCCATAATGGCGGCAACAATCTTATCCAATGCACCTGACCAGGGCATAACCGTGATATTGATTTTGGTGCCGGGATGTTCACTGACATATGTATCCGCCAGTCTCTGCAGCTCAGTGGCACGTTCCTCCTGTGTCAGCATGGACCATAATTCGATCGAACCGGACACTGTCTCCTCTTCTTTTCCCGGAGCCTTGGTCGCCGTAGTGTCATCAGGCGCTCCTTGTGTGATATCATCGGTCTTATTATCGTCTTTATTGGCTGCACAACCGGTAATCGAGACAACAAGCACCATTGACATCATCATTGACAGTAGCATACGTAATACTTTTTTCATAATCCTTCCTCCTTGATTAATATATATAGCAGCAGCTTAATAAACCGCTGTCTATTTCCCTGATGAAAATGTAAGGTATTTCTCCATGGCTTCAAAATTAACCTTAATGCCCAGTCCCGGACCGTCAGGCGCTTTTATTGTCCCGTTCCCGCCGAGCCGGATGGGATCGGGGAACATCTCCTTTAATAAGGAATTGGTATTATTATCGTAGTATTCTGCGATCAATCCGTTAGGAACCGCACTGACAAGGTGCGTATGTATCTCCTGGTCGCCATGTGGTGCTATCAGGATGTGCGATGCCATGGCCAGGTCAGCAACCTTTTTCCACTCTGTGATTCCGCCCAGCACCTGTGCATCGGCATTTAAGATCTGAGCCGCACGGGCATCGATCAGCTGTTTAAAGCCCCATCTGGTATATTCGTTCTCTCCGACAGCAATGGGAGTATCTATCCTTCTGCAAAGCTCTGCGCAGCCCTCTAAGTCGTCCGGACTGAGAGGTTCCTCAAACCAGTAGATATCCCGTTTATCAAGTTCCCTGCCCATTTTATAAGCATCAAGCCGGTTATAGGCATTATTGGCATCCACAAGGATCGATATATTATTACCGACGCAATCACGTACAACATCGATACGTTCCAAATCCTCCGCTATGGACAGTCCGCCGATCTTCATCTTAATGGCCCTGGCACCGGAGGCAAGATTTTGTTTCATCTCGGTCCTCAGTCCCTCATGACCTTTCTCATTCTCATAATATCCGCCTGCGATATATGCGGGAATCTCTTCATGGTATCCTCCCAGGAGCTGTCTGACAGAACGGCCTGCCACCTTGCCCTTGATATCCCATAAAGCGATATCCACAGCACTGATGGCCCTGGTCTCAAAGCCCTTGCGTCCATATACCTTGGGCAGGTACATCATATCCCAGATCCTTTCTACATTAAAAGGATCCTGCCCTAATATCCGCTGCTTCAGATCCAGCATAGTGTCAATCACGATCTTATTGCCATGTGCCCAGCCGATCCCTGATATGCCTTCATCCGTGATCACCTCACATACAACGATCTCTGTGGCAGCATAGGTATATTTACCATTCGTGATCGGTCTCTCATGGGGAGCCGAGTAAGCCCTCACAAGTAAATCAACTATTTTCATAACTCTTTTCGTCCTTTCCACATCAAGCTCCGTCTATTTAGACAAAAGAACTATTTCATACTAATATTCTTTTGACAAATTAAACATAACACAAGCTTCTACTTATGTCAATATATTTTATAAAACTATTATATATATTAATGTTACAAAAGCCACTTTCATTCTTGACATTCCTTAGAATTATCAGTTATAGTTAAGATAATACATGGGAGGAATAATATGAGGGCAAATAATCTAAGCGATGTAAAGATAGCAAATAAGAATCTGATCTACCAGTGTATCCGTGACAGGAAGCAGATCACACTGGCAGAGATAGAGTATGCTACCCATCTGAGTCATCCCACAGTCACCAGTCTGGTTCGGAATCTGGAGAATGAAGGACGGATAATAAAAGCCGGAGTCGGTGTATCCTGCGGTGGACGCGCGCCGGCTTTATACAGCATTAATGCCGGCAGCGCTTTTGCCCTGGGGATCGATATGGAATTTCCCCGCATACGAATGGCTGTCTGTGATCTGGAAGGCAGCATCCTGTGCTCCTCCAACCGGCTGTATCCTATAGACTCCCATAAAGATCAGGTGATCAGTATGCTTCTTAGCCAGGCCGGGGATCTGATAGCCGATGCCGGGATTGATATTAAAAAATTACTTGGCATCGGTGTAGGCGTTCCCGGCGTTATCGACCGGAAAAGCAATTTCTCCATCATATTGGAACGGATCCATGGCTGGGAGAATGTGCCCATCGGTTCAATTTTAGAAGAAGCCTTTCAAAGACCGGTCTATATCTGCAATGACGTTGACCTGCTCTCTCTGGCTGAAAGGAAATACGGGAATACGGACTCCCCCTCCGATATGCTTTATATTGCGATCCGTCACGGAATCGGTATGGCTATCTGGACGGACGGCAGTCTTTTTGCCGGAGAAGGCGGCAATGCCGGCCGTCTTGGCCACATGCTTGTGAATACCGAGGGTCCTGCCTGCAGATGCGGAAGCAAGGGCTGCCTGGGACTGTACACCGGTGAACGCGCTATGTTTCAAATGTATCAGGAATATTCCGGAAAGACCGCGCAAAGCGTAAAAGACATCATCGCTCTGGCGGACCAGGGCGATGATGCGGCTCTTAAAACTATTGAGACCACGGGGCATTATCTTGCGATCGGTATTGTCAATGTTGCCAACCTTTTTGATATCTCTCATGTGATGATATCGGCTCCCTTTGATCTTACCAGAATCTTAAATCTGATCGAGCCCACTTTGGCAATAAGCAAACGGCATACATTAAGAAGGTCCATTCATGTCCGGGCGGCAAAAATGGAGGAATCCAAGTATGCTATGGGCGGATGCCTTATGGTATTAAATACAGCCGCGGCTACGCTGAGCCATATCGAAGCCGCGGAAGCCTGATCACAGGAAAGAGGCGCAAAATAGCCCTGCTGTAAACAATGTACAAAAATGAGCTTTGAGTGGTGTTATAACCCTCTTTCAAAGCTCATTTTTTTGTATAAATACTGCTTTTTGCATAAATTACTATGAAATCTTTATTTTGCGGCAGCCCCTTTCCTAAAACCTTTTACTTTAAAAGCAATCCTATGGTTTTTTAACTATATGACTGCTTTTTATATTATTAATCGGTTAACACTATATTTATAATATCCAAACAATCTCATTTTTGTATTTTTACCCACTCTCGCTATACAAAGCTATTTTAGTATCTTGACATCATACTCTCCTATGATATAATTATGTTAATCGGTTAACTATTAACCGATAATATCTAGGAGAGGGTATGGTTATAAAAATATGAAAAGACGACAAAGTAAAGCTATATCTGTCATGTTAGTGTTCATTATGCTGGCACTAAACTTGACAGGTATAACCACAGTCCAAGCCTCAGCTGTCACATATGAGGCTGAGGGTGCTGTCATGTCCGGAGGTGCCGCTTTTGCGAACGATCACTTAAATTACAGCGGCACCGGTTTTACAGGGGGATTTACGGATGGCAATAAGGGGAATGCCAAACTGCAATTCCAGGTACAGGCTCCAGTAAGCAGCCAGTACTATCTATCGCTTCGTTATGCCAACGGAACCGGCAGCACGAAGACATTATCATTATTCCTTGACGGGGAATTCCGGGAGCAGGTACAACTGCCTGCAACCGGCAACTGGGACACCTGGGGTACCGTTACCCGGATTATCGACCTAAGCCAGGGAAGTCATACTATCGGTTATCATTTTCGATCCTCAGACAGCGGCAATGTGAATCTTGACTGCATATCTCTGGAACAGCGTATGACGACACATACGGTACCGGGCAAAATCGAAGCAGAGAATTATATTAATATGAATGGGATCGATACGGAGAGCTGTTCCGAAGGAACCTTAAATGTCGGCTGGATCCACAGCGGTGACTGGGTGGATTACCGGATCAATGTTCCAAGCACCGGTACCTACCGGGCTGATTACCGGATAGCAGGAATTAATTCGACCACACAGATCCAGCTGAGATCCGGTTCCGACACACTTGCCGCAACCAACATAATCAATACGGGCGGCTGGCAGATCTATCAGACCAAAGCATCCTCCGGCTTCGTGCTAAATCAAGGCTTACAAACCATCCGCTTATATTTTACCGGAGAGGGTGTCAATTTCAATTACTTTAATATCGTATCCGTGGGAGGGACGCCTACGCCCACTGCTGCTCCTTCTTCTACGCCGACCCCGGTACCGGGAGCGGCCGACCTGGTCATTACAGACATCTCCTGGTCGCCGGCCAATCCGGAACCCGGCCAGGAAGTCACCTTCCGGGCAGTGATCAAGAATCAGGGAACAGGAAGCAGTCCGGCCGGTATTATTCACGGCGCTGTCTTTCGTGTGGACGGGACTGCCGTAAGCTGGAGTGACAATCATACCTCCTCCATAGCACCCGGAGCTTCGGTAACCGTTACCTCCAATGGAGGCCCCAGCGGCAAATCCACCTGGACCGCCCTGTCCGGGACCCATTCCGTAGAGGCATACGTGGACGACATTAACAGAATTGCAGAATCTAACGAGAGCAATAATACATATACCGAGCCGCTTACCGTTACTTCCTCTTCACTGCCGGACCTGGTAATAACGGATATCATCTGGTCTCCGGCCAATCCTCTGACGAATGATGAGATCACTTATAGTGCTGTCATTAAAAATCAGGGAGCTGCCGCAAGTCCTGCCGGAATTATCCATGGGGTGCTCTTTAGCGTGGATGGCAGCAGTGTTGCCTGGAGCGATACGCATACCGCCTCCATCCCTGCCGGTGCTTCGGTAACCGTCACGGCCAACGCAGGCCCATCGGGTAAGGCTACCTGGACGGGGACCACCGGTACCCATACGGTAGCTGCTGTGGTGGACGATGTACTTCGAATTACGGAGGCGGACGAGAACAATAATACACGCTCGGAATCCATTACCGTCAGTCTGCCGAGCAGGCCCGACCTTATCGTCACTGATATCTCCTGGACGCCTTCGGCTCCAGCGGCAGGAAATTCTGTAATATTCCGTGCAACGGTTAAAAATCAGGGTACTGCTGCCACATCCCCTTCTGCTCCTTTTACCGTTGCCTTTTATCGCAACGGAATTGAACTTGGCCGTACGGATAGTTATGCCGCTTCCATCCCGGCTGGAAGCTCCGTTACGCTTACCCAGAGCGGAGGAGCCTGGACCGCTGTCGACGGAGTACATAATATCAGTGCAGCGGCCGACGATACCAATACTGTGAACGAACTGGATGAGACAAATAACTCCGCCAGCAAAAGTCTTATAATCGGAGCCTATGATGACTACGGTGCCGCCCTGCCGTACGACACCTATGAGGCGGAAGCTATGACAATTCGCGGAGGAACCGTAATCGGTCCGAATACCCAGTGGTGTACGGCTGCCTCCGAAGCTTCCGGAAGAAAGGCCGTGGAGTTAAGACAGGGCCAGTCCGTAGAGACCACGCTGGATAATGCGGCCCAGGGTATCGTGGTCAGATATTCCATGCCGGACAGCCCCACCGGTTCTGACATCTACCAGTATCTCAGCTTATATGTTAACGGCACACAGGTCGGTGATATGTACTTCACCAACCGCTATGCGCATCAATACGGTAATTACGGCTCTGACGGCGGTGAGATGCAATGGTCGAATACTCCCGGCATTAACCATCACAGATTCTATGATGAGTCCAGAATATTGCTTGGGCAGCAGTATCCGGCCGGAAGTACCGTCAGGCTTCAATGGGATGCCAACGATTTAAATCCAAGCGGATCGCAATATATTCTCATTGATTTTATTGAGACGGAGGCCGTTCCCGCAGCTTTATCCAAACCTTCAGATTATGTATCCATCACCAGCTACGGTGCGGTTCCCAATGACGGTGCCGATGATACCCAGGCCATGACGGCTGCCATAGCTGCAGTGAACGGGACGACAATAAAAGGTGTATGGATACCGGCCGGCACCTTCGATTTTAATACCGGCACCAGAGGAGCCACGAAGATCCGCCTTCCGGGCGGAGTATCCGTAAAGGGTGCCGGAATATGGCGTTCCACCCTCCGGGGAGATTATGCCGGCTTCTATCTCCAGGGCGGCAATGTGACTCTTTCCGATTTTACTATCAGCGCTGACGAGACATACCGCTCCAATGCTTCGGGTATCGCCGGTATCGAAGGAAATGCATATAATTCAACCATAACAAATCTCTGGATTGAACATACCAAGGTAGGCTTATGGCTGAATGAAGGAACCCAGAACGCATTGATCTCCAGGCTCCGCGTCAGAAATACCTGGGCAGACGGCATCAACCTGAACGGAGGAACCAAAAATACTGTGGTTGAACACTGTAACTTCCGTAATACCGGTGACGACGGCATGGCTATGTGGTCAAAATCCTTAAACGGCGGCACCGGTACAGTCGAGGGCTGCACCTTCCGGTACAATACGGTCCAAATACCGAACCTGGCAAACGGTATCGGTATCTATGGAGGCAGAAACAATAGCGTAAGCCATAATCTAATTCTTGATGTGGTCGATAACGGATCCGGTATACAGTTCGGGACAAATCATGCTCCTACTGCCTTTACCGGGACATTGACCATATCGGATAACAAGCTTGTGCGTTGCGGCTCCTGGCATCACGATTACGGTTATGAGATCGGTGCAATATGGGCTTATTGGATCAATAACAGCGGCCTTGCCCAGAATCTCACTGTTAATGTTACCAATAACCTGATTGACCTCAGCACATATTCCGGATTATTTATCGAAGAACCAAGCTCCGGCGCTTCCGTAACCTACAGCTCCAACATTATTACCGGTCCGGGAACCTATGGCGTGTATATAAGAGGCTCGGCAAACGGTTCCGCCGCATTCAGCTCCAATACCGTCACAGGTGCCGGTATCGGTAAATTCCTGAATGCTTCCCCCAGCTTCACAGTCACCGGATCAGGCAACAACTGGTAGTCGGACTAAAAAGCTTGATCAACATACCATAAATAAACTACACCCTTATATTAAACTGCATTCTTATATTAAACTATATCCTTATATTAAACTGCATCCTTATATTAAACTGCTGCCTTATATTAAACTGCTGCCTTATTAAAAATGAAACAGCCTTCAAACCTCTTGAAATACCTGGTCTGAAGGCTGTTTTGATAATCCATGCTTTCTCGATTACCAGCTTCCCTTTGCATCCGATTATTTTAGTACTTTCTTCTTAGTAAGGCAATGCTCTCAGTCATCCAATAGATCCGTGCCATTTTTCATATCAGCCTCTGCTTCCGATATAGCAGCAACTGTCTCAAACTGCTCCGCTAACTGCTCGTATGCCTCATTTCTCCTTCTTCCAAAACCTTCTGATTAACCCTGCCGTAATTGCTGCAAGACCGACAATCAATGCCTGCAGCAGAATAACCTCTTTTCCTTCTCCTGAGAATATCCCTTTCTCTTCTTCATCTTCCGTATCTTCCTCTGTTTCCGGTTCACTTGTGCGTTCTATCTTCTGCTCCACAGCAGGAAGGTCCTTGTCCGCAGGATCACTGATACATATCCAGCCTCTATATCCGAAGTGGTACGGCACCTGTCCCCAGAGTCTTCCATTGAGATCCGTATAGGTCTGTGTAATCGAATTATTTTCTGTTATACTATTTATGTCCTTGGTTATTGTGCCGTTAATCACGCCCGAACCGGGATAGCTCCATACAAGAACCGGGTCCTCTCCCATCGCATAGTCGTCAAATTCCCCGGCATAATCCTTAAACTCCGCGGCATACTGCTCCAGGAAGGCGATATTATCATAGACTAACAGCATATCCCGCATCCGTACCCAGCCTGTGGAACGGTCCTCCAGTTGAATCACTCCCCATTTTCTGTTCTTTTTATCCAGATAAGTGAAGGAAACATAATACTCTGTTCCGTTCTCCAGTGTGCTGACTGTCTTGCCGGAATTGGGATTTTCCTTCATTGTGACGCTTCCGTCAGCACCGTTGGCAGTATAGCTTCGTCCTTCCTGCTCACATTCCCGGCTGTAGTTTATATAGAAATCATCACTCGGCGTCCATATTAAATCGGCAGCGGCGGTCTGGGGGAACAGGGTAAGACAAAGGCCGATGCCGTAAGAGAAGGCATTGACCAGAACGGCAAAAGTAACCGGCCGGAGATATCCCTTGCCATATCTCCTGAAGTAATACGCCTCCGCCGCCACAACCGCCAGCTCTAATATAATCGCCGCCGCCCAGGGATTAACACCGGTATAGCCGGTTGCAAGATAATAGATCAATACCACCGGCGGGTTGGTAATCACATTAACAAGCATCAGCAATCCAAGGTCCTTCTTACTTCGGATCCCATAGATTAATGCGAATAATACCTCCAGCCCCTGTGTCAGAACAAATGATATAACGATGGGGAGAATAAGCGAAAAACCCATTATGATTAACCTTCCTTTCTAATCCTGCCATTCATGATTTATATTGAAAATCTTTATTATATTAAGTATTTTTTCTAAATCTGCTTTTTTAAGTACCGTTATCCCTGGGGAGGACTTTCATAAGTCCTGTCATCAGAAATATCACGGATATGAGTGAGGCTGCCGAAAAACCCGCGGTGGTGGATAACCATACCGGCAGTTCCAGATATACCGGTATAAACCCAAGAAACAGGGCAAAGGTCAGCAGCCCGAAAGAAAACCCTTTACAGCCCGGTAATATTCTCGCCATTGCCCATAGTGTAACCGGCATGGTCATATTGAAGAAAAACACTGCTGCCACACCGCATAAGGGTATATCGGAGAATATGAATAAGACTGCCGCCAATCCCAGTGAGATTACGGATGCTTTTTTTATCCCCATGATTACACAGGCAAAGCCTCCGCCCATCTTCCCGAGAACTACCGCAGCAATATAGACAGCAGACCATAGCCCAATACTCTTCCATTGAAAGGCTGATACCAATCCCACATAGGAACGCAATACGACCACCAGGAACAAAAACCCTGCGGCAAGGATATTCCCCCGAGAGGAAGTCCCTCTTAAGGATACCGGTGCATTCTCCGATTGATATGCTTTCATACCGGCATGATCTGCTCTTCCATAGCCCGAAGCCGGGCCGCTGATATGTATCTCTCTTGAATATCCGTGTCCTGTATATAAAATCAAAGCAGCCATAAGTAACAGGATAAGGATTACCGCCGGCACGGGTGTCTGATCCTGCTTTCCCAAAAGTGTGCCCAGATAGATACCCAATGCCCCGGGTGATACAAATATGCCCAATAATACAGGTTTATCCCTGCTCGAATTCAATACGTCAATACTGCCTCCGATATGGAACAATCCATTTCCGATGCCGGCGATTACGACGGCAATCACCGGTGCACTGCCGGAGATATATGCCAGGGCAACCAATCCGCAGCCACAGGCGGCACATATTGCATTCCTGTTCCACCGGTCTGCCAGAAGCCCAATGGGCATCTGTAATGCAAAGGCACAGAAGTTATACAGCAGCAGACGGATTCCCCATTGCTCCTGATGGTACAGCAGACGGAACATAAGAAAAGCACAGGCAAAATCCACGGCAAAATGAGCAATTGCATATATGGATATCAGTTTACGTTTATATATCATGCCTGCTTCTCCTTTGCATACGGTAATCAGTTAATTCTCTGTAAAATTATACCACTCTTATAAATATGATGCAAATAATTGCTGAAATAAAAGGACTTTCCCAGCGGTAACCCTTATCCTCTGAGAAAGCCCATTATCTGACGATATGTAAATGCCGTGTAAGATCAGACTTTATGATTTCTTCTTTTTCTCCAAGCCACGGTACCTGCTGCCAGAGCGCCGATAACAGCGACGGCAGCACCCGCTGCTATAAGAATGACAGCGGCATTGTCCCTGACGTCCGCATTGTCCTCCTCCGGCCCGTTCGCGGTCCCATCCTCCTGTTTCGTCATATCCTCGGCAGAATCGATGGATACCGCTAAGGTAAAGCTGTCCCCGGCACTGTTATTCACTGCCTCCAGCATCATATCCCGTATCAGATTATTCTTTGCAGCAGCATTTCCCCTTGCACCCTTTAATACGTCAATTCCATAGGTACCGCTGCCCAGGATGGCATTGCCCTCCAGCAGCACATCGCTTATGGCCCCCCGGTTGGAGAAGGAGATGCCCTGGCGGGAGCTGTTAAGAATCAGGTTATCCAGCACGAGAACCTTCGCCCGGTTATCATTCCCCTGTACGGTATTGAACCAGATGGCGCCGTTGTCCTGTTTGTTATTGCCATCCTCACTGCCGCAGCGCAGCAAGGTATTCCGGGCTACGGTAACCGTACCGGCAAAAGGCTGCGGATCAAAATTCGTACTGATATTGATACCTGCTCCGTTCACCACCGTATCATAGATCACATTATCCGTAATCTCAATATCGGTACCGCCATACACTGCGATGCTGTTGGCCAGCCACTGCAGGCCCACGGTATTGAAGCTGATCTTAATATTCGTATCACTCTTCTCCGAGGACCACAGAGCGATGGCATCATCTCCCGTATTGCGGATATCGCATTGTTCCACCACCGCATTGGAGGTACCCTTACGCAGATTTATCCCGTCCGCAAAGGTATCACGGATGCGGCAGCCCGCAACCTTCATTCCGTCCATGTTATGGATCCAGATCCCGGTCTTGTAGTGCTGTATCCAAATATTCTGAACCGTCAGGTTTTTCATGTCATATGTATTATAATCCGACTCAATGGCAGAAGGATCGATGGCATCCCTTCTCGCCTCCGCGGTTCCCCGCAATGAGAAATCATATAAGGCAGTATTGCTTGCCTTTATGAAAAATGCCGCGTAATCCCCCTGCAGTACACTGTGCCACATGCCCGCACCCCGGAAGGTTACATTATCCTCAATAATCAGTATGCCTCTGTTTTTATCCTGACCGTCTCTCGCATCATAACCGCCTGTGGGAGAATTGATATCGAATACACCGGCAGGGATCCATATCTCCCTGCCCTGCTCCAGAGCTGCCTTCATACAGTCATATACTGCCTTGGAATCATCCTGTCCGTCTCCTGCCACCGCACCGTAATCGGTGATCGACAGGCTGTTCCGGGGCTGCAGGTGAGCCTCGGCGGCCTCCTCTGCATCCACTTCGTCTATGATATAGTACTCCGCATAATTAGCGGCATCCTTTTGGAGCTTGATCACCGTACCGGCGGGATAGGTCCGGTCCAGCCTGATGCCTGTCTCGTCAAAGAAATGATGGGGCTGTCCGTCCGCAGGCTGATTCGTCCAGGGATAGGAGCCATATACCCAGCTGTATCTGGAGGTCAGATCAACGGCCTGCTTCTTCTTACCGTCAATATACAGATTAAGGGTCGCATCCATCCCCTGTCCGTCCGGACTGTCGGGAATGCAATACCTGATGGTCAAAGCATTGGCAGGCTCAACCAGCGTGATCTTTATATTCTGACCCGTACGGTCCAGACGGACAGCAAGCCTGCCTGCCGCCTCACTCGGTATCTCATGATATGCCCTGTTCTCCTCCAGAACCGTTCCCGTCGTAATACAATCCTCCGCCTGATAGGCAACATAGGGCAGATCAGCTCCGCGATAGCTTGCCGGAAGTCCGCTTTCCCCAGCGCCCACCGGAAGATACTTCTTAAGACGCAGCTTCGTGTCGCCACTTTTTAAGTAATCCGTGCCTGCCCTGGTGTACAGCTCCCAGCTCTTATCCTCATACAGGTATTTATCACTTTCCGTCTCTCTGATTCGAACCCTGCTGCCTGTATACTGAAGCTCGAAGATGCCCTCCAATACCTGCTCATTCTCATAGATCAGGTATTGCCTTGTATCGGTAAAGGTACGCAGGGGTACTGCCTGTGCTTCTTTCTCAGAGGCAGCGACGGTTTCCACCTGCGCTTCCTCATAGTTCCACTGTGTTGTTGCTTCTTCAATGGATACCAGACTGCTCTGCGCCATACCGGACAGCTTCTGTATATTCAGATATGCCCTCAGGTAAGACGGGACATCGGTATAATAGCTGCTGATCAGCAGCGTCTGCTCGCGGGTGCCTGCCATGACCCCCCATAAGCTGCCGTCACCGGCTGCTCCCTGATCCTCAGGCAGGCAGCGCAGGGTTCCGTTGCCCTTATTAATTACATAATCACCGGTTTCCCTGTTCTGAAGGAAGTAAGTTCCTTTCGCATCTCCGGCAGTCAGTTTCCAGTGGGATCTTGCGTCACCGGCGTCACATGCACGGTATGCAATGGCTCCGGAGGAATTCTCATAGAGATATTCCCCTTCTGCCGCACTGCTGAACAGCCGGATATAATTCCCCGATGCCATGATCTTTTCCAACGCCTGCAAACCCGTATCTGTTCCGCTGCCCGTGCTGCCTGTCTCCGCTTCATCTACCCGGATCGGTTCCCAGTGGGGCGTTCCCCACGTAGGCTGCACCGCATTCGAAGCTTCCGCACGTCCATTCAGGCTTTCCATGTGAAGATAACTGTCAGGTCTGCCAGAATCCTGAAAAATGACCGCCTTGGGAAACTCATTGTTTTTATGTCTCAACAGCTTCCAATAGAAAATTTGTTCCTTTGAGAATTCCAGGCTGCCGGTATCCTCCCTGATATACAGGTATTCCCCCGATTCCGCGTTCTGAAGAGCAGTGAGTCCGGACGCTGCATCATAGGCCAGCTTCCACTGTGCATTCCCGTCCTCTGCCTTGGCATTGCCGTATACCGCACTTTTGCCGTCCTGGATCAGGTATAAGTCATACCAGCTGTTCTTAAGCTGATAGCTTCCTTCCGCAAGTACCATATCACCCGATACCTCGGCAACCTCAGAGGAAGGTATCACATTCCAGCGCATACCCCCGGTCAGCACCCCCTCCGACCAGCCGGTCTTTGATATCTCACTCCCGGTCAGCCGGTCTCCGGACAGGATCTCCCCGCACCGTACCCTCCTGCCCGATGCAGCCTCCAGATACAGGCCGTATCCTGTATAAGCCTTGCTTGCAGACAGTATGGGCACTGATTTGGAGATGCTTAAGCTCCAGGCGAATGCATCATCCCCCTCCGCATAATCCGCCAGTCCTAAGGTAAGCGAGGTGCTGTCGTATGCCGCCATGGTTATGTACCGGGAGGTCTTCTTATTCCTGATTGCCTTCGACCCGTCTGCCTGTTCTTCGATGAACCAGATATATGCATCATCCGGTCCGTCCGGAATGCCGTTCGTCAGTGCGCCGTTGTCGGTTCTTAAGTAAGCGCCGGTCTCCGTACTGCGGATACAAAAGCCATGATTGACGGCGGAATCAAAATCCATCTCCTCTGTCTTAAGAAAATCCCATTTCATATTGCCCCAGGCCAGCTGGTCTCCGCTGATCCTCTGTGCGAAGGGGCGCCCTTCCCCGGCATTCTCCATGTGCAGGGCAAAGCCTTGATATGCCCTGCCTGCAGACAGCAGATTCTGTCCTTCCCCAAGCTCAAACTCCCATAGATAGGTGTCCTTCTTCTCTTTAAACGGGGAGCAGGAGATCACTTCACCCCAGCTTCCCTCTACCGTTTCATCCCCATGTCCCTCCAGGGTAATATAATTACCGGTAGCGGCATTTTTAATTACCTTGTAGGAAGACTTTTCTTCAATAATCCATTGATACCGGTCATCCTCCCTGGTGGGGATACCGTATCTTAATACACCCTGCGCATCATACAGATATGCTCCCTGGGTATAATTGCTCCTGATATAGCGGACCTTGTCCGGCGTATCTGCCAGGGATATCTCCGGTATGACGGTAAAAAAGAGTATAATAACAAAAGCTGTGAAAGCCCCTTTTAACTTCATATAGTTTTCCTCCCCGGGACTGAGCCCGTTAACCCTTAACAGAACCCGAAAGTCCCTCCACATAGTATCTTTGCAATGCGATGAATAAAATTGAAATCGGTATGGACACCAGCACCGCTCCGGCTGCAAACCGTGTGTACCAGGTTGCGATATTCGCCCGGTCAAGCATGGTATACAGACCAAGCGCTACGGTATAGCTGTCATATTTATCCCCCATGATAACTCTGGCGAAGATATAGTCGCCCCAGGGAGAGATAAAAGAGATCAGCATGGTATAGATAATTACCGGCTTGGATAAGGGTACCGTAATTCTGGTGAATACCTTCCAGCGGCTGGCACCATCAATGATCGCCGCCTCATCCAGGGCCTTGGGTATGGTATCAAAGAAGCCCTTTACAATATAGTAGCTTAAGGCGCTGCCGCCGGAATATACCAGAATTAATGCGAACAGTGACTGTGTCAGTCCGAGTCCCTTTAAGATATAGTATACGGCGATCATGGACATAAAGCCCGGAAACATGCCGAGAATCAATGCCAGATTCATGAACGGCCTTCTGCTCCTGAATCTTAATCTTGACAGGGTATAAGAGGTAGAGAGCACGATGGCTGTAGATATGATACAGGTGCAGACGGCCACCAGCAGTGTATTAAGAAACCATTTGGCAAAGTAAAACTTACTGGTATCCGTAAGCAATACATAATAATTCTTCCAGGTCAGCTTCTTCGGCCAGAAGTATGAGGTATAGGACCCTCCCTCGTCACGGAAGGAAATCATGATGATCCAGAGAATCGGAACGATCCAGATCACTGACAGAGCGGTTAAGACAATATATCCCGGATTGATTCCTGCCGCTGTCATACTAAGCACAAGTCCTGCCATGAGTAGCAGGGCGTACAGCCAGAAGCCGGCCCCAAAGTTCCTGACTAAAAAACCTGACGGTAATGAGCCGGCCCCGTCGATGCTCTTCTTTGCCAGGAATATGACCAGAATAATACTCACCGTACCAAGGGCATATGCCGCGCTTAAGAAACGAAGCAGTATATTCCAGTCAGCCAGCAGAGCAAGCATTGTCATAAATACCACCAGGATGAAGGGAACCGCAATCAATAAGGGTATCACCGGGGAACCTGTCACGGAAGGACCGGCTGTACCGAACAAGTCCAGAAGGATGCTTAAGCCTTGAACGGATACCCGGTCACTCTTCACGGACAGGAAGGGCAGCAGTAAGCAGGCAGCCAGCAATACTGCGCATAAGGGCAGAAGCCAACGGAATTTTGCATATTTTCCATTCCATGTTCTATTCATTATTGGAAGCCCTCCTCATTCTTATATGCGGAAGATCTGCGGTAAACGATCAGTGATAAGATCGCGGAGATCAGGAATATCATGATACCGATTGCTGAAGCATAACTGTAATCATAGCTTTCAGCCGTTAATCTATAGAGCCAGGTTACCAACAGGTCAGTCTTGCCGGCGCCCTTGAAGTATTCCAGGGAAGCAGGACCGCCGCCGGTTAAGAAATAGATGGCATTGAAGTTGTTTGTATTGAAGATAAAGTTCGTAATCAGATACGGTGTCGTTACAAACAGCATAAATGGCAAGGTTATCTTCATAAATGCTTTCACAGGACCGGCGCCGTCAATCTTGGCACTCTCATACAGGTCCCTTGGGATATTCATGAGAATTCCCGTAGTGATCAGCATACTGGAGGGAAGACCCACCCAGAGATTAACCACGACTACCGTGACCCTGGCCCAGGTTATGTTGGTTAAGAAGGGAAGGCTCCGCGTAATAAAGCCCAGCTCCTGAAGGGCAATATTGATGGCCCCCTGAGGCTGCAGCATGATTCGTATAACCAGCAGTGATACAAAAGCCGGCACCGCCATGGTAATAACAAATATCGTCCGCCAGAAGCCCTTGAAGCGAATACCCTTCATATTAATCAGCATGGCAAGGAGCATGCCCGCAATATAGCAGGAGAACGTGGAGAAGACAGCCCATACCATGGTCCAGCCCAATACAGGCCAGAAGGTCTTGCCGATGGTCTCCTTGGACATCAGCATAATTCTAAAATTGTTCATCCCCACCCAGTCAAACAGATGACCCGGAGGCTGATGGAACTGGTCATAATTGGTGAAGGCCATCAGTATCATATATACCAGTGGCACTACCGTAAACAATACCAGTCCCGTGATGGGAATGAACATTAATAATTTGTGAATCTCAGAATCAAACAGTGCTTTCACATCATCAGCCAGCTTAGGGATCTTTTGTCCTGCCTCCTTCAGCTTCTGCGTCTTGAACGCGGATCTTACGGCAGAGTTCCACAGCAGGACGAAGAATAGAATAACAAAGATTGCAACTACGCCGGAGAGCAGCATGAACATGGAATTATCACCCTTTGTAAAGATGAATATCCCCTGGTCCTCATCAAATACCTTCCCCTGCTCCCTGGTTCCCAGGGTAATTAATCCAAGGATATTATTAATTCCGTAAAGGATGAAATAACCCACAAAGCTGATCTCCAGGAGCAGATATAACAGCCCCTTTGCGATCTGTCCTCTGCAGATCCCCGCAAGTCCCAGGATAATAAATGATAATCTGGTCAGAAGATCACCCTCCCGGAAGGCCGCTATGTACCACCCAAGCGGCCCTGAGCTTGTCTTGTTCGGATCGGTTCCAACGTTTTTCACACTATACCTCCACTAAGCATTTCGCCCGATGGGGCGAATTAGTATGGGGTGAAGCATAAGCCCACCCCATATTGAACAGCTGATCAGGAACTTTCGATAACCAATCTGCTTCTCATAATCTTATTGCGTTACGGTTGCCAGGATGTTGCTTACCATTGCGTCCAGGCCTTCCTGAAGGTTTGCCCTGGTAATATCGCCGTTTACGATGCCTGCGCCGAAGGCTGCGGCAGGCGTCCAGTAATCATTTAACTTGGATGTCGTAGGGTTCGGTGTGGAGTACTGTGTCTGAGTACTTAATGCCGCTGCTTCCACGCTTGCTGCTACGATGGGATTGCTGATCAATGCGGTTACCGTCGGAGGCGTATTATTAGCTTCAAAGCGGATCAACTGGCACTCTTCACCGCCGAGCCATGCAGCCAGCTGCTGGGCAGCCTTCGGATACTGTGTACCGGAATTAACACCGAATGCTTTGAAATCCGCAAAGTTGCTTAACTGGTAGTCGGTTCCTCCGATGTTGATGGTAGGAAGCTTGCAGGCTGCATAATTATCACCAAGAGCCTCCGTTAAGGTAGCTGCCGACCAGGTACCGGAGCTGAGAGCGGCGAGCTTTCCTTCTGACATAAGAGAACCTGCAAGACCGTCCGCATCCTCGACATATTTCGGATTATTAACAAGATCGATCAAGTATTCGCCGACCTGGAAGCCGGTCGCATCATTCCAGGAGCAGTCGGCGGGATCCGTACCGTCAGCACCGAATAAGGTACCGCCGGGAGCATAGAAGAAGGCCGACATAAACCAGCTGTTATCAATATCACAGGAGAAGTTCTTAACGTCCGGGCCAAGATCCTTAGCCAGCATGGTCTCAAGGGATTTTACTTCATCCTCTGTGTACATACTCTTATTATAATACATAAACCAGGAGTTCGGAGTTACAGGAATACCGTAAAGCATATCTTCCAGGGTACAGGATTTGATTGCGGCAGGGCTGTGGGCAGCTGTAATTGCATCCGCATCAACGGTAATCGGATAGATCAGGCCCGCTTCCACTAATTCCGCGATACCTCCGGAAGGATATAAGAATACGTCGGCTGCGACGGAGGCATCCTTCTTTAATTCATTAATGGTCTCGTCCACACCCATGATACCATAGTCAAAGGTGATTTTATATTCCGGATGATTCTCCGCAAATGCTTCACACATCTGAACTGTGACCTCCTGTTCCTCCGTAGGAGTCCAGACCTTTAAGGTCACAGCTTCAGCTGCAGGCGCAGCTTCCGTAGGCTCTACTGTCCCCGTGGTGCCGGCTGCCGGCGTTGCGGTTGCCTTATTATCCGTTGTATCCCCATTCTTTGCTGCACAGCCGGCAAAGCTTATGGCTGCCATCATACATACCATTGCAATTGCTGATAGTTTTTTCAAATACCTCATAATTTCCTCCTCTTAAATCTTAAGAATGTTTTGTTAACTGCCGCAAAACAGTCAATGAACATAACCTTATGTATTGACGGTTAATCGGTTAACATATTACTCTAAAAATATTCGGTTTTAATTAACCGATTAACTACCTATAGTTTACTGTAAAATCCCTTTGATGTCAATAGGGAAAATTAAATCGGTTAATATATTTTCAATGGGTATAAATCACTGTTTCCCATTATTATCCCAAAGAATAAAAACCTCTATTCCCTATTGAAATCTTTATCAGTTACGGGTATTAGGAATTGTGGTTTCCCTCAGAATCAGCTCCACAGGCAGACGCACCTCTGCCTCTGCTTCCTTTCCGTTAATCCGGTTAATCAGAAGCTTAGCAACCTCGGTACCTTTTCTGTATATATCCTGACGAATGGTAGTCAGGCCCGGAAAGCTGTAGTTTAGTACACTAAGATCGTCAAAGCCGATGATGGAGAGATCCTTGGGTATGGATTTGCCCATCTGATGCATGAGCTTAATAACACCCAGCGCCATAATATCCGCAACGGCAAAGACCGCGGTTACATGATTATAGTTGAGAAGCTTATGTCCGGCCATGATGCCGCCCTTAAAATTAAGATCCTCTTCAATGACAGGACAAAGCGACTCATCTGCGCCGCCTTCTCTTATTGCCCGCAGGAAGCCCTGATGTCTCTGGTTATTGACCTCAGATTCTCTGGAATTACCGGTAACCAGAGCAATATTCCTGTGATTTAAGGTCAGCAGATGCTTCACAGCCAGATAAGCGCCCTGTTCATCCTCCGTTCCCACATTGCAAAAGCCGTATTTCTCATGACAATAGGAATCAATGAGCACAATAGGGGCGGAAATATTCTTAAGGCTGTTCCAGAACTCCTCGTCATGCATGCCCAGGAACATGACCCCGTCCAGCATTCTCTTATGTATCAGCTCCCTGGCATGCGCATCGGATTTTACGCAGGTTATCATGACCTCGTAGCCCTGCATCCTGGCCTCATATTCAATGCCGCTCACGATCTCGCCAAAGAACGGGTTATCCTTTAATACCGAGCTTGGCTGATTCTGATAGAACACTTCCGGAAGAAAGATTCCCAGCAGGTTTGACTTGCCCATGGATAAGGATCTTGCCGTCATATCCATCTGGTAATTCAATTCCTTCACTGCCTTTAACACCTTTTTCTGTGTGGCCTCATTGGATTTGTTATCAATATTATTCAGAACATTGGATACGGTAGCTACGGACACGCCCGCATGCTTTGCCACATCCCTCATGGTGACTTTTGCCACTGTATTTCACCTCATCTTTTATTTTACTTCAACGTATTAATTTTATTATAACGGTGTCGGGTAACTTCGTCAATCACAGTACGAATGCCTCCGACAATGCATGATAGGCCAATACATACATTGCATGGGACCAGGTTAACGGTATGACCCAGACAGGCTCCCCCGTCTCCCCGGAGATCTGCTCAGGCAGCAGATTAAGCTTCGTTCTTCCTTCTACGGCCCAGTTAAAATGCTTCAGGGCTTTGTCATACTCCCGGTTCTCCGCATAATATAATGCAAGCCATAATGTGGTTAATATCCAGGGATTGCCTCCGATATACTCATCATCCTCATACCTCTTGATCCCTCCCGCCTGCTCCGAGTCCAGAACCTCCTGGATCCTGGCTGCGGTCGCCCGCATTCTGGGGTCCTTCGCCTCCAGAACTTCAAAGGGTACGGATAAGCCGATCAGACTCACATCCACTACGCTGTCCCTGCAGGCCACCTTTCTCATACTGCCCTTAGCGTTCGCCTGTATTGTTATACATTCCAGCCCTTTCAGCTTCTGCTCCGGCAGCTGTGTTCTTACTCCCCGCAGAAAGCACTGCTTCTCTTCATCCCACAGCTCCTTCTCTATGGCCGCCTTAAGCTTCGCTGCGGAGGTCTTCCAGGTGCCGATCAGCTCCTCGGGCGCCCCAAGGCATCGTGCAATTCGAATACCGGCAGCCAGTCCCGCATGAACCGCGGCGGCAGAATAGGTATGCTCTCCCCATCGCTCCTCCCACAGGTCTCTGCTGGGCTTTGGCAATCCCGTCTCAGGATCTGTGAAGCCGGTCAGAAAGTGCATACTCCTCCTGACCTTCTCCCAATGCTTCTGCAGGAAGGCCTCCTCCTTCGTTCTGGTATAATGCTTCCATATGCCATAAAGAAGTGCGCCGGTCTCATCGATCTGAAGTCCCCAGGCAGGCGCCAGATTCCCGTCCATACAGTATCTTTGGAACCAGCTGCCGTCTTCCTCCTGGGCAGCGGCGGCAAATTCATAAAAATGCTCTGCCACCAGGTGCAGTCCGCATTGGTCCAGTGCATCGGCGATAAAGGCAGCATCTCTTCCCCAGCAATAAGCGTAGCGCCCGCACCGTTCCATATTCTCATCCGGTTCAGGGGCAGCCATCAGCCCTCCGCTGCTTTCGTCATACATGAGCCTGAATACCAGAAGGGACCGTTCATAAAGCTCATTATAAATCTCATTCTTGGATGAAGCAGGCCTGCAGCCCTCCAGATATGACTGCCAATAATGCTTCGTATCCTGTAATAATGCTTCGCCGTCAAGCTTGCGGATCTCACCGAGAACTTTTCTTAACTCCGGGTAAGCAGCGGCAAAGCAGATCTGCATGGTTAATTTCTTCCCGGTCTTAGCCCCCAGCGTCCCGAGATTCCATATCAATGCTCCGTCCGGAACCATCAGTACGTCGTCTCCGCTATGAAGCATACCGGCGGCTAAGGACCTGAGGGCCTCTTTGCCTATTTGATAGCCTTCGGCTTCCCGGTCGGCGGAAATCGACATATAGATATCTCTCTGATAATGAACCAGCGCTTCATGATGAAAGTCAAACAAGGTACCGGTATAATGGGAGGTCGCCGTGACTGCCGAGGAATATAGCAGCCACTTCAGCTCCTGTTCCTTATGGGACAGATTTGTGATCTCATATTGGCGGATCAGAACATCCTTATCCGCCAGGCAGAAATCAGACTGGATAATTTTAAGTCCCAGCTCCTTATTCAGGTAGGTCGTATCTATAATATTGGTACCTCTCCGGTAGCTTTGTGTGATTTCAAATCCGGGAGCCGTGAGAAATACGGCTTCCTCACCCCCCAGCTTTATTCCGGACTCAAACCGGTCTATGAACTGCAGATGATCTATGTTCGGCCAGTACAGGCGCTGCAGAAGGCCCTGCCCCGTAAGGCACCCCAGCATTCGTGAATTCCCTATGATCGCATCATTAATGTATGTCTTCGACATGTTTTCCTCCATAAAGCAGTTTGCCGCATTCCCATATATCCGGTTTAAATATTGAGATCAAACGCTTGATAAGATTTGTTGTTTGTATTCCTGCGGTATCGGGACCGTAATGCCATGTCCGTCTACCAGGTAAGTATTGTCATAAAGAAGGACAGTAACACTCTTATCCTCCAGGGTGCTGATACGGACATTGTCCCGGGTGATTTCAAGCTGAAGCAGCACCTTCTGATACATAACCGGGAACCGGTAGGAACTCCACCGTACCGGTATGGAAGGAGCGAAGCTTAATGTCTCCCCGTCGGATCTCATACCCCCGAAACCATATATTATGTTCATCCAGGCTGCTGCGATGGAAGTCATATGCAGGCCTTCCCCGGTGTTCCGGTTATAATTATCAAGGTCCAGCCTGGTGGCAAAGCGGAAGAATTCATAGGCCTCCTCATGATATCCGATCTCAGACGCCAGAATGGAATGGACGGAGGGTGACAAGGAGGATTCGTGAATACATCTGGGCTCATAATAATCGTAATTGATACGCTTAATCTCCTTTGAGAAATCATTGCCGTACATAAACAGCATCATCAGGACATCCGCCTGCTTGATCATGTCGGTCCGGTAGATTCGGTCATAGGACCAGTGATTGTAGAGGGGAAATTCTTCCATCGGAATGGAATCCGGGTCAATATGCGGCAGTGCGAAAAAGCCGTCATGCTGCTCGAAGATACCATCCTTCCGGGGAAGATACATATTCGACGATATCTTCTTGAAGCTTTCCGCTTCCTCCCAGGTAAAATGAAGACGTTCCATAACAGACTTTAACTCCCGGAACGCCAAAGCCTTCATCTCCTCAAGTACCTCCAGTGTAAAATCCATGGCCTTTTTCGCAAGATAATTGGTGAAGCAATTGTTATTCACCATCATATGGAATTCATCCACACCCATTACCCCATAATATCCATACTCTCCGGTCAAGGGATTCTCCTGTACCCTGCTTTTATAAAAACGGCTTATCTCCAAAAGCATCTCGATCCCTTTGGTGTAGAGGAATTCTTTATCCCGGCAGATCTTATTATAATTAAAGATTCCGAAGGCAATGGCGCCGCTTACATGAATCTGCAGGCTGGAATGCTGCCATGCTCCGGTAGTCTCAGTTCCGTCAATGGTCGAAATGGGATAGCATGCTCCGCCACAATCCAATTCCCTTGCCCTTTCCCTAGCCTCCGGAAGAAGATTATAACGGTAGCAAAGCAGGTCCCTGGCAGCCTGGGGGTTATTGAAGATATAAAACTGCAGGCAGTAGGCTTCCGTATCCCAGAAGGCCTTGCCTCCGTATGCCTCACCGGAGAGACCCTTGGCTCCGATATTCAAATCCGGATCGGAACCCCGATAGGTCTGATGCAGCTGGAAGATACAAAAACGGATGCCCTGCTGGTTTTCTTCATCTCCCTGGATCACGATGTCCGATTTCTTCCAGACAGCTTCCCAGTAAGCCTTATTCTCTGCCGCTATCCGGTCATAGGTAATCTCCGCGTAGTGCTTCGCCAGTTCCATTCCTTTATCCCATATAGACTCCGGATCGTCCCTCTTCTTCGCCGCCAGATTCACTGCCAGCTTATCATAGCCCGCAGCCTTCCCCTGTTTCAGTGCAAGCCTGAATTCCAGGCCGGTGAAGCGGTCTCCCTTAATTTCTTTCTCCTGATATCTACCGGGACAATCAATCCGGAAGCCGGAGAACAGCCTCAGCCTGCTTACCTTCGTCTGTCCGAGGATCGCATGGATACCGCCGGCTCTTTCCTCCGTGAGGGCAATCCAGTTGCTGTCTTTAAAATACGGTGCATGGGGCGTAAGATCAAGTCCCGTCCGGATGATGACGTCCCCGGAGAAGTTGATCGGCTCCAGCCTGATCCTCTGGCCTCCCACATGATTAATTCTCATACTTAAAAGACGTTCAAAGGTAACCTTTAACTGCTTTCCTCCCTGTGTCGTCCAGACAAAGGAACGCCTTAGGATACCCTCGCGAAAATCCAGACTTCTGGTGAACTGTCCGAACTTGCAAACCGCCAGGTCCAGCTGTTCCCCCTCCAGAATAATTCTTGTATACAGCCAATCCACGGAATTGGTCATATCGCGGGAGATATCCACAAACCCCTTATATCTGGCGGGATGAAAGATCGGTGTCTGTTCATAAAAGCCGTTAAAGTAGCTGCCCACGTACTTTTCACCGCTGTAGCCCTCTTCAAAATATCCCCGTACCCCCATATATTCATTCCCTAAAGAAAAAGTAGACTCACTTACCAGTCCATAGGCAGGATCAAAACCCTCCTCCGTAATAGACCAGGGATCCACCAGATAGTATTTGTCCGCAATCTTTCCCATGCAATTTCCTCCATCAAGTTGTTTAATCGGTTAACTTACTGCAAAAAAGAATATCGGTTATGGACACATCATCCCCTGATATGTTAACCGATTAACTCAATTATAAACTATTTTTACTTCTTGTCAAGTGAAAGTCTACCGTGATATTTACTAAATTTAATAAACTGCTCCTGAGGCAGGAATAATCAGGGATAAGCCTGTACCATGAAAACAGAACCTCTTCAACCGACTATCACAAACTGTTGAAGAGGTCCCGTTTTTATTCTTTATCCATTTACCTGAATTGTATGTATAGCTAGTCTAGACCAGGAACATCGCCACGACAATGGTTGCTGTAAATCCACATAATACAGGAATTAAGTTCTTTCTGGCAAGCTCTTTCGCATCGATACCGCAGATGGCCGCTACCGGAATAACGCCCCAGGGGATGATGGTACCGCCACCGGTCCATACGGTGATAATCTGACCAAGTGCTGACAGGGACGATACATTATAATCGCCAAAGGAGGAGAAGGTCTGTGCGATGGACCCTACTAACGGAAGTCCTGAGAAGCCCGAACCATCCAGACCGGTTATAAAACCTACCGCTGATTCTGTTAAAATGATGGAAAGCTTTGACATCGGTATCTTAGTTGAGAGCCAGAGCCCGATATCATCTAAGAGAGCTGGCGCCTCCGGACCAAAAGCCTTCTGTGCGAAGCCCTGACTTCCCATGAAGAAGAAGGCTGCAATAACAATTACCGGTGCGAAAATCTTAATCGCAAACTTAAAACCTTCTTTAACATGGTCTGTGGCTGTCTCCAGTGATTGTCCGACACCTTTATCAAGAATGGTAATGATACAGGTAAGTATGAGCGCAGTTCCTGCTACCAGCGCTGTTGCATCACCGCCGTTAATCTTGAAAATCAACATAATTATGATATCCGCGATAAATGCCGCCGGCATTAAGATTGCTACAAATAATGCAAGCTTCGGCTTCCTGATTTTCTTCAGTACCAGCTCTTTATTAGCTTCTGCTGCTTTCCCTCTGTTCCCCTTGATGTCCTTAAGCATCATAAGGAAGGCTGCTCCGGCAGTAACCACCGACATGGTGGCCCATAAGGGTATACTTGCATTGATTACATCAGTTACTTCAATTCCCGCTGCTGCCGACGTGATAGCGGGTGCTCCCTGGATGACAAAGTCTGAGGAAAGTCCGATCCCATGACCGAATATGTTCATCGCTACTGCAGCCCAGATAACCGGAAGACCCACTTCCCCGGCTACCGGAAGAAGAAGTGCACCAATTAGCGCAACTGCCGGTGAAGGCCAGATAAACCAGGATACGATTAACATGGTAAATCCGATAATCCAGAAGGCTACCTTATTATTTCGTATAACCTTTCTGACCGGTCGCATCATCACTTCGTCCGCTCCCAGATCAATCATAGCTTTTGACATTGAAACTACCAAAGCAATTACTATTATGATGCCTAACAATTCTATGGTAGAATTAATCAGCGCATTATTCAGTATCTGCACGGACTTAATGAAACTATTTGTTGCAACGAAACCCATGATAAGGATCCCTGCAATACATGGTACTACAATCTCTTTTTTAAATAACAGTGCTATCATCACAAGTACAGTAATGATGATATAGGCGATGTGCAACGCTGTAAGTGTCATGGCTGTTTCCTCTCTTTCTAAAATTTATGACAAGTGATTGTTCACTAATGTCTGCCCTTATACTTCGAAATCCCTATTTTTGCTGCTATGCTGAAAAGATACTTCTTTGTCCCTGCTCTTGTGTCTATGCCACGAAGATGTTCCACAGTCCTTCGTTCCTGATGTTCTCTTCGATCTTAGGAACATCGGTCTCGTACAGTCCAAGCTGCTTCATGTGTTCGAAGAATACGGATCCGGAGAAGGTATATTTCTTGCCCATGCCTTCTGTCTTCGTCATCTCTTCATTCACATATGCGATGGCTTCACCGATTGCCGTCTTTCTGGACAGTTCCAGCAGAGGAAGCTTCTTAAGAAATCTTGCGGTATTATGACCGGCCAATACTCCGGTTACGATTGCTTCGGTATGTCCCACCAGAAGTCCTGCCTTCTCACCGGCACAGAAGAGATTCTCCACACCTTCCACATGCAGCGCATTATTTCTGGGTGCCATGTCAAAGTATCTCATGGAGTTGCCGTTCCCTCCCGCATAGGGATCCTCGTAGCGGGCATTCTCAAATCCGGGTATTCTGTGCAGCTTGTCCAGGTTATAATAGGGTGTCATTAATTTGGCATGTCCGGTATCAAGAAGCACGACATTCTCTGCGAATTCCTTCAGTGCATATTGTTGACAGGCCTTCTTATCCAGATGGTTCTCAATCAGTTCCTCCGGAAGCGGAATAACTGCTACTCCGGTCTTCTCCAATAATTCTACGATCTCCGGCGCCAGGGATTCCTTGTACAGCTTGCAGGAGCCGCTCATGGCACCGATGGAATCGTCCGCCTTCCTTCCCGTCTTCTCCGTAATTCCGCAAAGGCCTGCGAGGCTTACTCTTCCTCCGAAGCTGGGGCATCTGAGAACACACATGGCACAGCCGTTGCCGTATTTGATGCAGTTGTTCATGGGACCGGCGGTACCGGTGGTATCGATGAAGGCGTCTCCTTCATATATACTGCCCTTTGCGGTCTCTATGCTTTTTATAACTATGCCGTCTATCCTGGCTTTTACTACTCTCTCCTGGGTTTTGACCCCGACTCCGATTTCTTTCAGATAATTGGTAATCGCTACCGGCGTCTTGGCTATATCATATAGGCTTGCATGCTTATGCCCCGGAAATTCAATATTGGTATGACGGCTATTTTCATCAATAATCTTAAATATCTCTCCGCCTCCCATGGCGATCATCTCTTCTGTTGCGGTAAATCTTCCGTTATTCCTCATAATACCGCCTACCAGTCCTGTTCCAAGTAAAGAATCCGTCCTTTCCAACAGAACCACCTCAGCACCCTGCATTCTGGCTGCGTATGCTGCGGAGCATCCGGCCCATCCTCCTCCGGTAATAATAATCTTCATTCGTCTACCTACCTTTCTGAACCTGTAAATAAAAAAAAGCAAAGAACGCAATTAATATCATTATTGCCTCTTTGCCTCTAATATTATTATTTTATGATGGTTTCTGTCAATGAAAAGAGTATACATAAAGTATCTCCTCTTTACAACTAACAAATTGTACAATTTTCGACATTTGAAGTGGACACATTGTACATATCAAACGCTTCTGATATCCGGCTTTATCCAATTCATTGCTTTTATGGGAGCATCTTCCTGCCGCAGCACAGGCTTTAAAGAATCAAACCGGCAAGTTCACTTCATTAACTCCCGTGTAAACTCCTGGATCCGGTCAAGAGCCTTTTTTATATTCTCGGCGGAGGCTGCAAAGGATATCCGGATATAATCCGAGCATCCCGCGCCAAGTCCAATTCCCGGAATCACCGCCACATGCTTTTCCTCCAGCAGTCTCTCTGCATACTCCATTCCGGTCAGTCCGGTCTTAGCGACATTCACCATGAGATAAAAGGCACCCTTTGGACCCACGTAGGTAAGACCGTGTATCTGATATAAGCCTTTCATAAGCAGGACCCTTCTCCTGGCAAACTGATCCACCATGGCAGCTATCTCCCCTTTGGTTTTCTCCGTATCCATGCCCTCGGCTACTCCCATCTGGATAAAGGTCGGGGAACAGGTGGTGGAGTACTGATGGATCTTCAGAATCCCGCTGACCAACCTCTCACCAGCCGTAATATAACCTAATCTCCATCCAGTCATGGCATAGGTCTTGGAAAAGCCGTTGATGATTACACTGCGCTCCTTCATACCCGGAAATGCTGCGATGGAATGAAACCCTGATTCTTCATATACAAGCTTACTGTACATCTCATCCGACAGGATAATGAAATTATGCTTTACAGCCAACCCGCACAGCTGCGCCAGGGTCTCTTTGTCATAGACTGCCCCCGTGGGATTATTGGGATTATTGATTACTAAGAGCTTGGTTCTCCCGGTGATCTTCTCTTCCACCTCACGGACATCGATTCCAAAGTCCTTCTTCGGGTCAAGAGGAAGGATAACCGGTATGCCTCCGCTGATTCTGACCATATTCTCATAGTTCACAAAGGCAGGTGAGAAGATGATTGCCTCATCCCCTTCATCAATGAGTGCAAGTATGGCATTATTAATGGCCTCCGCACCGCTGCTGGTTACCAGTATCTCAGTCCGGTAGTCATAGGACACACCTGTCTCAGCCAGGGTCTTCTCGGCAATTTTCTTACGCAGTGCTTCCACGCCCCGGTTGGAGCCGTAATGGGTCATATTGCGGTTAATTGCGTTAACAGTGGCTTCTTTAATATCTTCCGGAGTATTAAAATCCGGTTCCCCCGCACTTAAGGCGATAATCTCATGTCCCTCTTTGCGCAGTTCATCCACCCGGTTAAGTACGGTGCGGATGAGAGAAGGTGTTACGTTCTTCACCCTGTTAATTTCCTGGGTGATATCATAGGAAATATCCATAGAATCCCGCCTTTCTATGCCTGCATACCTTCGATTGCAGGCATTTGATTTTGATCAGTTTAAGCTTATGAAGGTGCCACGCCTTGTCGTTAAAGAACGGCATATATGTGCAATATTATATTGTGAAATATCTTCATTGCCATAGGTCATATT
>JAFADH010000308.1 GCA_023424995.1 Bacillota bacterium
ATGCTATGATGACTCCCTTCCTGATATTCTTTATCGTGTTTTCCGTATATCCCGTACTGCAGGCTGTCTTTTACAGCTTTACCGACTTTAATATACTGCAAAGCCCTGATTTTATAGGACTGGAAAACTATAAAACCTTGTTTTTAAAGGATCCTATCTTTATTAAGGCGATACAGAATACCTTTATTATTGCCGTATTTGTAGGACCTCTGGGTTATGTGCTGTCATTTTTGCTTGCCTGGATGATCAATGAATTGCCCCACTGGCTGGGAACCTTTGTGACTGTGGTCTTTTATGCACCGTCCATGGCGGGCAATTCGGTCCTGATCTTCGGACTGATCTTCTCCAATGACAGCAGCGGCTATCTGAACGGCCTGCTGATAAGATACGGCTTCATACGTGAGGCGGTACTGTGGCTGTCGGATGCCAATTATATCATGCCCATCGTCATCCTGGTATCCCTGTGGATGAGTCTGGGCGTAGGCTTTCTGTCCTTTGTTGCGGGTATAAAAAGCGTTGACGAGACCCAATATGAAGCCGCAGCTATTGACGGAATCAGAAACCGGTGGCAGGAATTATGGTTTATTACCCTGCCGAATATGAAACCCCAGTTATTGTTCGGTGCGGTCATGTCCATTACAGGCTCCCTTTCCGTAGGCAGCGTGGCAGATAGTCTGGTTGGTTTTCCCAGCCCCAATTATGCTTCCCATACCATTGTGAATCATTTAAATGATTACGGCCTGATCCGGATGGAAATGGGCCGTGCCAGCGCAATTGCAGTAATATTGTTTTTTATTATGATTTTTTGCAATCTACTGGTCCAAAAGCTCTTAAGGAAGGTAGGTACCTGATAAATATGAGCGCTCAATATGAAAGGAGGGATTGGCATGGTTATGATTAAACGGAAAGAAGAAACAGCCATAAAGCAAAGAGGAAGCTCGGGACGTAAAAAACATGCCAGAAGCTTCGGCGGCAATCTGTGCATGGGTATATTTCTGGCCGTCCTTGGGTTTTTGTTCTTCTTTCCGGTGCTTTACATGTTTAATCAGGCTTTAAAGCCGTTAAATGAAATGTATATGTTTCCGCCCAGGGTAATGGTGCAAAATCCTACCGTTGATAATTTCTCGGATCTGATCCGTATCCTTGCCAATACGCTGGTTCCTTTTTCAAGATACCTGTTTAACACGTTATTTGTGGTGGCCATCGGCACCGCAGGACACATTGTCATCGCTTCCATGTGCGCGTTTCCCCTGGCAAAATATAAATTTCCGGGTTCGAAATTAATCTCTGACCTGATCGTATATTCCCTGATGTTTAACGCAACGGTCACCATGGTCCCCAATTTTATTACGGTTTCCAATCTCCGGCTGATCGATACCTACGGAGCGATTATCTTTCCATCCTTTGCCGCCTCGCTGGGACTTTATTTAATGAAAAACTTTATGGAGCAAATACCGGACAGCTTGCTGGAAGCAGCTAAGATTGACGGGGCAAGCCATATTGCCTCTCATTTCAGAATCGTCATGCCGGTGATCAAACCCGCATGGGTGACCGCATTTATCTTAATGTTTCAATTCCTCTGGGTAAGCACGGGGGATAAGTACATATACACGGAGAAATTAAAAAGCGTGTCCTATATGCTGGGACAGCTGGCAAGCGCAACCGGTGTGGGTGTTGCAAGGGCAGGCGTACTGGCTGCTGCTTCCGTTATCATGTTTGTCATACCCGCCGGTGTATTCTTAATGATGCAGACCAATGTGATCTCAACCATGGCTACATCCGGCATGAAAGAATAGGAGGCTTCCCATATGAAGGTAAAAGTAAAAAGATGCAGGATGAGCCTTGTATTATTACTCCTGACCATCCTTGCCGTACCTGGCGGCACAGGCTATGCGAGGGCAGCGGAGGCCGAAACATATATTTATGATATATGGAACGAAGCGGTCCCGGCCCCCAATGCCTATGAATGGGAGAGAAGCGTTCGTGCCGGGGACCTGGGGATCGATGCCGTCAGCCAGATATCGGATGTGTTTTACCGGAACGGTCTTGTTTATATCACTATGCTGGGTAAGGTCGTAATAACCGACGAGGATTTTAACACGGTGAAGGTGATCACTTCCTACGACAGGGACGGTGCTGCCGGTTCGGTGGTCAATCCGAAAGGCATCTTTGTAACTAAGAACAATGAATTTTACATTACGGAGCAGGACCAGGGAGAGATCCTTCATTTTGACAGCAGTTATAATTTCGTCCGCTCCATAGGGGACCCCAGGATCACCGGGCTGACCAATGTAAAATATGCTCCTTCAAAGGTATGTGTGGATGACGTGGGCAGGATCTATGTAAAGGCCAGAAGTGTATATGAAGGAATTATTGAATTGGAGCCTGACGGAAGCTTTAACCGTTTTGTGGGAGCCAATGAAGTGAGGCCTTCCGTAATACAGCGCTTTTACAGATTAATAGCGACGGAGGAACAGATCTCCAGAATGCAGCTGTGGCTTCCCACGGATTACAGCGATATTGCCCTTGACAAGGACGGCTTTTTATTTGCGACGGTAAAGGATACAAAATCCCGCAATCCGGTCAGAAAGCTGAATTCCAGCGGAGCTGACATTATGAATGAATATGATTTTATTGTGCCGCCGCTGGGGGATTATAACGGAAGAACAACCATATCCGCACTTACTGCGGTTGCCTGCGCCGATGACGGCAGATTTGCGGTTCTGGATGCAACCAGGGCCCGTGTATTTGTATACAGTGAAGACGCTGTACTGGCTTATGTGGTGGGAGGAACCGGTAAAAGAGAAGGTAATCTCAACAGTCCCGTGGATATTGCCTTTATGGGTGACCGTATCCTGGTTGCGGATCTGGTTTCCTGTTCCGTCGAGGTGTTCCGGGCAACCGGATACGGCGGATTAATGAATGAAGCCTTCCGGCTCCAGTCAAAATTTGATTATATGGGGGCGGCAGAATATTGGGGGAAAGTATATGAAATCAATCCTTACTCCTTAAATGCCAACCTGGGACTCGGCAAGTACCAATTACGGGCCGGCAATTACAAGGAAGCGATGGAAAGCTTTCAAAGAGTAGGGGAAAGGGTCAGCTATTCCGCTGCCAAAGAATATGTAAGGCAGGAATTCCTGGACAGAAACTTTGGAGTGATTTTAACCGGCATCCTGGTGCTGGCGTTTGCGATTTTTTTGGTAAAGAAATTAGCCGGAAGGTTAAAACAAACAGATGCATTGTACGGGAATAAGCTTGTTAAGCTGCTGGGAAAGGCAAGGTATGAGGCGTTTACCTATCCCGGTTTCCTGCTGTCCCATCCCTTTAAGGCCTTCGATGACATGAAGTATCTGGATGCGGGGAATGTCCGGTTCGGTTTTACCGTCCTGGTCCTAACAGCCTGGAGCAGCTTGATCAAAACCAGATATTCCGGCTTCTTGATCTATTTCTACGATATAAATAAAATTAATGTTCCCATCATTCTTTTAAGCTCAGTATTTGCCTATGTGGTATTTATATTTGCCAATTGGGCGGTTGCGGTTTTGATCGACGGGAAAGGAAACCTGAAAACTGTCTTCAAGGTCAATATGTATGCCCTGTATCCCGGTGTATATCTTACCCTGCTGGGAGTTTTGCTGTCCAATCATATCATTGCGGAAGAGGCTGCGGTTTGTTATTTCTTATTTGGACTGTCAACGGTGATCTATGTGTTTTATACCTTTATCGGACTGATTGTCGTACACCAGTTTACCTTTACCAAAGGAGCGGTATCCATTGTACTCAGTCTGGCCGCCATGATGGTCATCTTATTTGTAGGTTCCTTGCTGCTTACTTTAGTAAGCGGTTTTATCAATGACCTGGTTACTATTTTTAATGAAATAATGCTGCATATATAAGGAGGCGGGGAGATTGAAGAAATTATACGGACTTATGGTTGTTATAAGCTTTTGTTTCATCTTAGCTGCCTGCTCTTCCCATGTTGCACCTTTTACCCAGGCAGAACGTACGGCAGGTGAAAGTGTCGTGTATAAGGGCAAGGAGCTGGTCACCCTGGCCGAAGGTGATAAGATCAGGCTGCTCCTTGAGGGAGCCACAGGCATGATACGGGTCCAGTCAAAGGAAACAGGGAGTTATCTCGATACTAAGATATTTGATACGGCGACTAATGCAAAGTCTGACATTATTGCAGTCTACTATAC
>JAFADH010000041.1 GCA_023424995.1 Bacillota bacterium
TCCTGGAGGCAGGTATTTCTCTTACCAAGCTGCCGACAGGCAACTAACAATCGTTCAATTCCTGCATAGCACCGAATTGTCTCCTTATTCCTGTTCCTGTACACTTTTTGCTTTTTCTTTTTCATGAATAAGACGCAGGTAAAAGCAATTCCTGCCAGTGCCAGCAGGAGGAAGAAGAATACCAAAAAGAAAGCATCCAGCTGCTCCTTCTGTGCAACAGCCTCCTCCGGAGTCTGTGTAGGTTTAGGCAGATTGGGGGTGGGTTCGTTCTGCTGCTGATTATCGGGCAGCGGAGTCGGTGTAGCCGGTGCAGTTGTGGGTGTGGGTGTAGGTGTAGGTGTGGCGGTCGGTGCGGCGGCCGCTCCCGATTGCTCCCATGCAGCAAAGCCAATATTGCTGCTCGGCGTAACATCGATGGGCATCCAGCCATATACATCAAAATATACCTCGATCCAGGCATGGGCGTTATAATCCTTTACAGAGACGGATATTGTACCGTCTTCTTCCTCTTTGCTTACGGTATTGCGGACAATATCAGCCGGTCCCACAGTATAGCCCTCCACATATCTTGCAGGAACTCCCATGGCACGCAGCATCATAACTGCAGCCGAGGCATAATGAACGCAATAGCCTTTCCTGTTCTCATAGAGGAAATACTCGATATAGTCCTGCCCCTCCGGAAGACTGCCGGGTGACAGAGTATATGTCGTATTATTAGCAAGGTAATCCCCTACATAGGCTATCTTCTGGTATATATTAGACATACGCCCGACCAGGTTATTACTGCCGAATTCCGCATCGATCCGGTACAGGCCCTCCGAAGGCAGCTGGTAATAGAATGCTTCTACAAAGCTTACATACTGTCTCTCCTTCAGATAAAAATCTCTCGGAACCGCGTATAAATCAAGGCCGGTATTGGTATAAACCCGATCCGAATTATAAAAGAACATGGTATATTCGTCCTGCTTTTTCTTGGGATATGCATACAGATCCTGAATATATCCGGCATTGTCAAGACTGTCATAATCCAAATAGTAAGGCAGATAGTAATATTTTTTACTGGCAGCCTTATAATCAATATGAATCATATTAGGTCGGTAATATGAATTGTCGCCGATCTGCCCGCTTTCATTCAGGTATTGCACCAACTGGTTAACCGGAGAAAAGTCTTCCGCACTGACCGCGCCCATTACTTCCTGATATCTGTCCCGGGCCTCATCTGAATGTCCCTCCCAGCTTTTTCCCGTATAGTCGGAACCTACATAGCCCTTTAAATATATCCCATTCCTCACCGCATCCTCGGGCGCTGTGATGACCAGCTGTTCCGTTCCCTTGAATTTAATCGAAGCCGAGGTGTCGAGCCTGCCCCCGTCGATGCCTCCCCCTGAACTGCCGGAGTTGAAGGGATTGATCTCTTTAACGTAATCCGTAACATCATTTATGGAGAAGCTGTACAGGAAATCCTGAATCTCCGCCTTCGTCTCGGTAATCCTGGTGTAGCCCTCATAATCCTTCGGAGAGATAATTAGCTTTAACAGGCAGAACAGGAGCAGGCATATAACGCAGAAAAGGATGGCGGCCCGGCTGTTAATCCGGTGCAGCAGAAGCTTTTGGTTCCTGTCCGTTACATTATGGTTGGAGAAGCTGGCTCTGGACAAGTATAATACGGCTGCCAGATAGGCAAGCAGATAACGTTCGGAAGGGATGAGTCCGAATACAAAACTGACCGTCACCGGAAGAAATAACAGAATTCCCGCAATACCTGCCAGGCGGTTCCGAACAATGGCTATCGTAAATAATGCCACAAAGGGAATGCCTATCATCACTACAAGCAGAGTTGAGTCCCTTACCTCCGTGCTGTATTCCGCCACATACCAGACCAACGGAATATCATAATACGCTGCCAGCCGGTCGATCACATGATTCTCAAAGATATAAAAGCCGTTGGCCAATGCCGGCAGTCTGCTGTACAGGTACAACCCGTAGGATAACACGCCGAAGAATATCTTCACCAGGTCAAAGGACGGTATCAGACATAAGCCATATGTAATGGCCGCACACAAAAACAGTACAATATATACCGTACTGACATCAACGGATATTGAAACACTCTCCACAAGCACACCAATGGAGCCCCAGCTTCCCAGCATAATGGCAGCACATTGAAATACGCGTGCCCGTATGGGAAACCCCGGCTTTTTCTCATCTATGATATATATGGACGGGTCGATCACCAGTCCGTCCCGCAGCTCTCTGTTCATTACCACACCACCAATTCCGCTAGTATCCGGTCCTGTCTTAAACTTTTAAATTTCTGTCAGGCCAGTCTTACCTGTTCCATATCATTCTTTATGGCACTTACGTCCAAGGGCCACAGATGGAAGCCAAGTTCCTCCGTTTTAACCTGTAAATCTCCGGGAAGCTCACCGTCTTCCTCCTCCTGATCCGTATTAATGAGCAGCACATGCTTATCCTGCGCCTTATAGACGGACATCAAGTCCAGACTGCCCATATTCATCTCTCCGGTCACATAAAAGATATCCGTATATTGTTCATTCACGTGCTCTGCCAGGTAGCCGGACAGAGCATCCGTCGTATCCGGATGCGGCATGGCCTGAAGCAGTCCGTCCACCGCTTCATAGAGATCCTTCTCCCGTTCCACCCGGATTCTTCGGCAGCCGCCATGTTTCACATCGTACCAGGCAAGATAATGAAGCTGTCCCCGCAGCAGGAGGGTATAGGACAATGACAGCGTACATTCCAGAAGGGCATCCATATAATACAGGTCATTAATCTTATCGGGAATGCAGAGATTCACCAGCAGCAGTACGGAGCAGTTCAACGGATCGCTGAATTCCTTGATCATCAGCTGTCCCTGCTTCTGGCTCAGTTTCCAGTGGATCCTCTGCTGACGGTCTCCCTCCCGGTATTCCCGGATGGCAAATACCTCCGAAGGGTCATCCCCGCTCTTATGAGGAGAATAGTAATCGCTCTCCACCAGCCTGGTCCTCCTGTTATAATAATCACCATCCATAAGCTCATAATAATAAGGCAGTACTGCCGCCTTAATCTCATAATTCAATTTCCGCTTCAGGGAGAATATCTTTAGGTAATCATATACCCGAACCGCCTTCAGTGTTATGATAAGATTGCCTGCATATTCGGAAGACAGGGTGCAGGTAACACTAGTCCTGGTTCTCTGATCTACGGATACTGTGAATTCTTTCTTGTACTTCTGCTTTGAGTATGCATTTTTATAGCTCAAACACAGCTTCAGCTCGGAGACCGGGAAGACGGTAGGGTTCTCCACCTGTATCGTGACGGGTATTACCTCGCCTTTGCCGGCGATATGCGCTGCCGAAACCATCTCGATCCGCAGGCTTCCGTATATGATACATAATAGCGCAAACATCAGAAAGGGTATCAGCAGTGTCGTAAGAAAAAGAATTCCCATGTAATATTGATTATACAGAATGGATAGCAGTCCTACCGCAGCCAGCAGGAACAGATACCGCAGCTTGTTACGTAACATATCATACCTGTACCTTTCCAAATCAGTTCATGTTCCGGACAGTTATTTCGACAACTCCTTTGTGATAATCCGGGGTGCCTTTACCATACGCAGGATGTCATCCAGAAGGTTGTCCACCGTCACATTATTAATCCTTGCCTTAGCCTTCAGGATAATCCGGTGGGAGGCTACATCCTTAAAGATATGCTGGATATCCGACGGTACCACATAATCCCTGCGGCATAAGAAGGCAGTGGCTTTCGCCATATTCATCAGTGCCAGGGCTCCCCGCGGGCTTACTCCCAGATCAATCAGCGAATTTTCCCTGGTCTGCCGGACCAGCAGAGTGATATATTCATAGATGGAATCATCCAGATATACCTCCTCCACCAGAGTCTGCATCATGAGGATCTCTTCCTTTTCTACCACTCGGATTACATTATCCAGCGGATTGGTTCCCTGTCTCTCTTTAAGAATTCCGATTTCACTCTTCACATCGGGATATCCCATGGACAGCTTCACCATGAACCGGTCCAGCTGGGATTCCGGAAGCATCTGGGTTCCTACCGAACCGATGGGATTCTGGGTAGCCACGACCACAAAGGGCTTGGGAACCTCCCTGGTCACACTGTCGACGGTAACCTTTCCCTCTTCCATAACCTCCAGCAGGGCAGACTGTGTCTTGGAGGAGGTCCGGTTAATCTCATCCGCCAGAAAGAGATTACACATAATAGCTCCCGGTTTATATTGATAACCGTCTCCGTCCTTACTCAGCAGATGAAAGCCAACCACATCCGTGGGTAATACGTCAGGAGTGAATTGGAGTCTGTGATGCTCCAGAGCCATTGCCTTGGAAAATGCCAGTGCAAGCGTAGTCTTGCCTACCCCCGGGTTATCCTCCAGCAGGATATGTCCCTTTGCCAGAATCGCTGTCAGTACCTTGCCGATGATAATTCTTTTTCCGAATACTACTTTATTTACCTCATCCATAATCTGGATGGCCTTATTGTTATACTGCACCATCTGTTATCCACTCCCTATCCTTGTAATTAATTGTAATACATTATAGCATATTTTCGATATAATTCAAATTAAGAAAAACTTAATTAAAATTATGCCCATCAGCTCAGCATACTCTGTATGAAAATGAGTAGTTTCTGTGAACAGGAAGCTTTCATATTGACTTATATCGGAAACTTGGTACAATGGAATTTATGAGAATACAAATGGAGGGAGCAACAAACGTGAACAATTCTAAAAAATTGCGTACGAAAAAAGTAAAAAAGGACAGGCTCATCGAATCAAAGCCGATTACAATGATATCGAAGCCCTGGATTATAACCGCAGCAGTATTGCTGGTAGTTCTTATAGGAGCATTACTCTTTGACCAGTTCTATGAGAGGACCATCCTTACCATCGACGGCAAGGCTTATAAGCTGAGCGATTTATCCTATTATATCTATTCTGTAGAATCCAACTATGATTATTATGACCAGATGTTCGGCGGGAGCGGTGCTTACTGGGATATGGTGCTCGATGAAGAAACCGGCGCTACCCTTCGTGATGAGGCAAAGCTGGAGGTAGTGGACCGTGCGGTGCAGAATGAGATCCTGTACAAGGAAGCGGTTGATGCCGGCTATACCTTAACGCAGGAAGAGAAGGACACCATCAATACCAACGCGGAGAACATGTTAAATACTACTTTCACATCCAGTATGATAACCAAGGGCAAATTTACAAAAAGCCGCTTAACGACGGTTCTTGGCAAGATAACCCTGACAGCGCGCTTCCGTGAGGACAAAATTGAGTCCTTTGATATCGATGATGAGGCCATCAAAGCGGGCATCAATTATGATGAATACAGGCAATATGACATTGAAACCCTGTATATCTCTACCGAAACCACCGATGAGGACGGCAATTCCGCAGCTATGACGGAAGAAGAAAAGGCTGCTGCTTTGGAGAAGCTTACTTCTTATTATGATAAGGCTGAAACGACGGAGGATTGGTCGACCCTTCTGCCGGAGGAGGAAACGGAAGTAACCTATCGTGATACCAGCTTCCTAGAGAGCGGTTCCACCTATTCCGAGGATATGGAAGCGATGATGATGGAACTGGAGAATGGTGCCGTAAGCGAGATCTACGAGGCAGAGGACGGTTATTATATTGTACGCATGAAGGATAACAATTCCACGGAAAGCTATGATTCTGCTGTCTCCAGTGCTATCTCCGAAGAAGAGAACAAGCGGTTTACGGAGTTCTATGAGGAATTGGAAGCAAATCATGAATATTCAACCAATGAAGGTGCGCTGAAGTCCTTGAACATGGGCAGTGTAATTATTGATTAATTTTTCCATACTTTTTGAATAAAATCTTCCTTTCTTGCAATAATATAGTTGAAAATATACAGAAAGGAGATTGTTATGGCAAAGAATAAGAACAACTTTAAGAATAACACTTCCGGAAGTAGCAGGAATGTATCTACTGACAATAAGACAAGTAATGCTACCAGTAAGGGCGGTTCTATGAAGGATACTCATTCACAGACCCCTGACAGCGGAGCCAGTCGCAGCGGCCCTGGCGGTGAATAATCACCACAAACTGAGAGGGTGCTGTAAACCTGTAATACTTAGAATTCGAAAAGCAAGGTATTATCCTTCCTGGAAGGATATCCCAGCTTTCGTGTCTGGTATTAAGAGGTTTTACAGCACCCTTTTGTTATGTAAAGAGCAGCGTACCTAAAATATCCCCATCAGTTTCATACCCGGGTATTACGAGTATGCTGTACTTATATAAGACAAGCATATCGCGAGATAATCAAGCATATAGTGTGCTAAGGATATCCCATTAAGGGAGGGGATCTGATTGTTGCAAGGATATCGGGTCATTGTGAAAGATAGGGAAATAAAGCAGGATATGTATTATAAGAATACAGTCATCATGCATTATACCATCAAATATCCTCATTTTATATCAGAGACGTATCAGACACTGGTTAATAAATTAAATTCCCTGTACAGAACAAAAGCGGTTATGTATGAACGATCCAATATAATGAATTTATATCAGATGGCCATGGTGGAGTATGAATACTCCATCGCTAACGACTATCCCGTACGGCAGTTTGAAGCATATGTGGATTATACGGTTACCTATAATCAAAATTGTGCCCTGAGTCTTTATTTTGACCAATATGAATATGCCGGAGGGGCTCATGGGCTTACGGTCCGCTATTCCGACTCCTGGAACCTGTCAAGAAGCAAGCGGATTGAGCTGGCGGATCTGTTCCCGCATAAGAGCAATTACAGGGAATTCGTCATCCAGGCAATTAACAGGCAGATCGAGCAGCAGCTGGCCGGGGGAGATGCAATGTATTTTGAGAATTATGTACAGCTTGTGAATGATAATTTTAAGGTGAATAACTTCTATCTGTCCAAGGAGGGGGTTGTGATCTTCTTTCAGCATTATGATATTGCACCTTATGCGGCGGGGATTCCTACTTTCACGATTCCGTTCGGACCGGGAGGAGCGGTACCGCCGAGGTGTTAGGATTATGTGTTAGGATTTAGGTGGCGGCGAAGGGACGGGAGCAGGTGGGGCAGCGGGGGTATCCCGTTTGGAAACGTTGTCTGCTAGCTATTGAACTAAACGAAGAGGAAGCCAGAAAGAATAATGGGATTTAGGTAACGGCATCCGGCGGGTCGTTGCATATGTGCATCCGTGCACAATGCAACTCAATTCGACGTCCATGTCGAATTGCCCCTAGGTTACGTACATTATTCTTCCTGGCTTCCTCTTCGTTAAGTACAATCACGCTTTTGACAAAATGTTTCCAAACGGGATACCCCCGCTGCCCCACCTGCTCCCTGGGCTTGGCTTGCCGTACTTAAAAAATAATGGTTAGGTGGATGGGTCTGCAATAACAGAAAATTCTGTCTGATTATTCAATATATATGGGTAAAGTTTATAATGCTGTTCAAATACTATTCAAATCATTATGCATTGGTTATAAATCACAGTGAAGACAGATGTCCTTTGACGCATAAAGTATGAGTAAAATATACTGTAATATTAATACATAATTTACTGCTATTTCTTATCTCAGAACTACTAACTGCAGGATTTCCCCGAATCCGGGGAAATGACAGCTTATATACAGCCAAAACCTTAATAGCTGTCATTATAAATTGTGAAGCTTGCGGTATGCCTTAAACTGTATGGTATTTAATAAATATCATAAATAATATCGCTGGTAAATAGCTTCCGAAAATCTATGTTAAAAGCTACTACTAATGAACGCTATTAAAGCTAATAATGCTTCAAGGAATACAACAAAACATATTCGTAACGTATATCCCGAAAGCCGGGGAGCAGGCAGGGAGACGCCCGGTGGAAGTCTATTATCGGAAATCGTTATTGTACTTGGTGAGACAGCGGCAGGAGCTTTCTATGTGTGATAACCTGAGGGGAAAAATGTCATGGAGGACATTTTTAGTTTCATTGTGCACGGATGCACATATGAAACGACCCGCAGCGTACCACTGC